>JBJHBX010000145.1:0-6824 GCA_050485725.1 Gemmatimonadales bacterium
CGCACCGCGCTGGTGAAGGATCCTGAACGCGCCCGGGAGTTCGGCCTCGTCTTCCCGAAGGGCGTCCTGCTGGCCGGGGTACCCGGGTCCGGGAAGAGCCTGGCGGCCCGGGCCGTGGCCTCGGAGTGGGGGCTTCCGCTCCTTCGCCTCGACCTGGCCTCCCTCTACAACAAGTACATCGGCGAGACGGAGCGGAACCTGCGCCGCGCCATGGCGCTGGCCGAGCGGATGAGCCCGGTGGTGCTCTGGATCGACGAGATCGAGAAGGCCTTCGCCGGCGGCGAGGGTCAGAACGAAGGGAACGCCGTATCTCGCCGCATCCTGGGAAGCTTCCTCTCGTGGATGCAGGAGCGGCAGGGGGAGGTCTTCGTGCTGGCCACCGCGAACGCCGTGGACCAGCTCCCCCCCGAGCTTCTCCGGAAGGGTCGCTTCGACGAGCTCTTCTTCGTGGACCTCCCCGATTCGTCGAGCCGGGCGGAGATCGTTCGCATCCACCTGCGGCGCCGGAACCGCGACCCCGCGTCCGTGGATGCGGAGGCCGTGGCGGCCGCCACCGAGGGATTCTCGGGAGCGGAGCTCGAACAGGTCGTCGTGTCGTCGCTCTACGCCGCCTTCGCCGACCACGCCGAGATCACCACCGAGCTCCTCCTGGCCGAAGCCCGGGCCACCCGGCCGCTCTCGGTCACGGCCCGCGAGCGCCTCGACGCGCTCCGCCGGTGGGCCGAGGGAAGGACGGTTCCCGCGAACTGAGGGTCGTCCCTCCGGCTCAGAGGTGCGAGACCAGGTGCCGGAGCGGGAGCTGACCCGTCGGAAGGGTGGCATCCTCGCCGCGGACCCGGTCGTCGAGGGTGTCCAGCGCGCCCCCGGACCAGAGATCCAGGAAGGCCCGGACCACCGTGGGGTCGAAGTGCGAGCCCGCATCGGCCTTGATCCTCTCCACCGCCTCGATGGGTTCGACAGCCAGCTTGTAGGGACGGAGGTGCGTCAGCGAGTCGTAGGCGTCAGCCAGCGCGACGACCCGCCCCACCAGGGGGATCGCATCGCCTGCAAGCCCCATGTAGCCGGAGCCGTCCCATCGCTCGTGGTGGGTGCGGGCGATCTCCGCCGCCACCTTGAGGAGCTCGAAGCGGCTTCCGGACAGGATCTTTCGCCCGATCTCCACGTGCGACTTCATCAGCTCGTACTCGGCCGGCGTGAGCGGGCCCGGCTTCATCAGGATCGCATCGGGGATCCCGATCTTTCCGATGTCGTGGAGCGTCGCGGCCCACCGGACGAGCTGGCACCGCTCGTCGGGCTCCCCGAGCTTCTCGAGCAGGAGGCTTGCCAGAAGCCCCACCCGCTGCGCATGCCGCCCGGTCAGGTCATCGCGGTACTCCCCGGCCCTGGCCAGCCGGACGAGCGTTTCGAGCTGCGCCTCCGCCAGCTCCCGCGTCCTTTCCCGGACCCTGTCCTCCAGGGTGCGGTTGTGTTCCCGCAGGTCCAGGTGGAGCACCCGCGCCTCGAGAAGGTTCTTGATCCGGAGCAGGACCTCGGTCAGGTCGAAGGGCTTCGTGATGAAGTCACGCGCCCCCGCCGAGAGCGCCTGCTCCCGGACCTCGGGCGACAGGTCACCGGTCAGGACGAGGATCGGAACGTACTCGTCCCCCGGAATGCGCTCCGACAGCGCGCCGAGGAGCTCGAAGCCGTCCATGTGCGGCATTCGGAGGTCGAGCAGGAGGAGGTCCGGTGCGAAGGCCTCGAAAACCCCGAGCGTTTCCCGCGCATCGGTGATCCCACGCACTTGCCGGTACCCCTTCCGCTCGAGAAGCCGGAGAAGGGCCGAGACGTTCGTGGGCTCGTCATCGACGACGAGGATGCGGCAGTCGAGCAGTCGATCGGGGCTCATCGGCCTGGACGCTCAGCGTGGGAGGACCCGATGAAGCTACGCGCTTCCCCTTGCACGTGAAAGCGCTCCGGACCCATCGACTCTTGCAGGATCGAGGCCATCCTCGGCGCGGGCCAGGAGGAATCCATCCTCCCCCTGCAGCTGGTAGAGGGGCATCACGAGCCACCCCCCCACCGGCGCCTCGATCATGCCGCGCCGGTCCCGCGCGAGTCGCTCGCCGGGCCGGACGCGCTGAAGGTTGCGGAATCCGGGCTCCATCCGGAACTCGTCTCCGGGTGTGATGGCGTGCCTGTGGAAGACGTCGAGGAGCGGAGGAAGGTCCCGGGAATCCTTCGCCAGCCGGGCCCGGGCGGCGTCGGTTCCGAGCCACCTGGGCCCCGCCAGCCCCAGGCGTTCCGCGAGGATCCGGAGCACTGCCTCGGCCCGCTCCGCCGAAGCCGGGTCGCGGTGCGAGCCCGCCTCCAGCGTCAGGTTCGGGATCCGGTGCCGGTCGAGCCAGGCCCCGAACGTGCCCTTGAGCGACGAAAAGATCCCGGCCACGCGGGGCACGGGGAGGGCGTCGGCCTCGGCCCTCCCCCAGGGGGAGGCGGGAACGATGGTGAAGGCCGGCCCCCGACCCGAAGTCGTATGGATGTCCACGACGTGGAGGGTGCCTCGCGAAGCGCGACGGATTCGCCCGAGGGCCCGGGTCAGCTCGAGCCGTTCACGACCCTCGCGGAGCCTTCGTGCCTCGGCAGGGGCCAGCTCCCAGATCCGGTTCAGGTCCCGGTCGAGAAACCGTCGTCCGACGGCAGCCGCCTTCCGGTTCCCGACGAGCCCGACCAGCGTGCCTCGCTCGAGCCCCCCGGCGGCCGAGATCCGTTCCCCCAGCCGCAAGAGGGCGTCCACGCCGGCGGGCTCGTTCCCGTGCATCGCCCCGACCACGACGAGGGTGGGCCCCGGCTCCCTCCCCCGGAGCGACACCACGACGCGACCCGGCATCAGCTGCGAAGCCGCTCTTCCAGGAGTTCGTAGGCGATGGGCATGAAGTCCCGTTCCGTGACGAGCCCCACCAGGCGTTCGCTCTCGACCACCGGAAGACAGGCGATCCTGTGCCTTCGCATCAGCTCGATCGCATCCAGCGTCGGCGTGTCGGGCGCGACGGTGACGGGGTCCCGCTCCATGACCTCACGAACCGGGATCGCGTCCGTCACGTCGAGTCGCCCCCGCTCCGCGAGGCTGCGGAGGAGGCAGCGGTACGAGAGCAACCCCACCAGCCGGTGGTCCCGGTCCTCGACGGGAATGTGGCGAATCCCCTCGCGGTCCATCACGAAGGCCGCGAGGTCCACGAGCTCGTCCTCGTTCACGGTGACCGGGCGCGTGTTCATGTACTGGTCTACGCGCAGGTAGGTGTGGGTCCAGCCCCCGGCCTCCTCGAGCCTGGCGGGGGTCCATTCGTGCACCGGGGTGCCGCCGGTCTGGCGGCTGACCATGGCTGCGGTGAGGGCCGCCATCCGCTCGGCGCGTGTCCCGCGCTCACCCATCGCCTCGAGGGACTCGAGGATCCAGCGTGCCCCCGTCCGCCCGGTCCGGACCCGCTCCCCGACGACGCCCAGGTAGCGATCGATCTCCGCGGTGCTGACTCCTGCGCCGGCAAGCCCTTCCCGCGCAATCGGGAGGAGCTCGCCGAGGATGAGCTCCTGCGCGCTCCAGGTCCTTCCGTCGACCCACCGGAACCCCGCCGAGAGCCCTTCCCGCGCCGCCGAGAGGAAGTTGCTCCTTGCCTCCTCGAAGGGGAGAAGTGCGGCCGGGTCACCGATCCGGTCCGCCACGCCGAGCACGAGACCGGTCCAGAGCGCGGCGTTCGCCACCTCGTCCACGAGGGACGGGCCCGATGGGAGCGCCCTGGACTCGATCCTGAGATGCGCCGTGCCGTCCTTCACGCCGAAGCAGGGACGGTTCCACCGGTAGATCGTGCTGTTGTAGAGCTGGAGCGCCTCCAGGCGGGGAAGCACTCCCCGGTCCAGCTCGGCCAGCGGGTCGGGAGGCACGGGACCCGAAAGGAGGACGCGGAAGCGTGCCAGGTCCTCCGCGAAGAGCTCGGTGACCGACGACCTGACCCAGGCGTCGCCGAAGCGGACCCTGGGGGCCATGTCGCGCAGGAAGGGCGTGTGCGAGCGCGTGTCGAGCGACTGCTGGAAGAGGGCGATTCGGGTTTCGGCCCAGAGCCGCCGCCCGAAGAGGATCGGCGAGTTGACGGATGCCGCGAGGACCGGCGCGGCCACGAGCTGGGCCACGTTGTACATCAGGGGGAATTCGTCCGGTCCGACCTGCAGATGCACCTGGCACGACGTGTTGCAGGCCTCGAGCATGACCGAGTCGTGTCGGATCATCAGCTCGTCGGTCCCCTCGATGCGGAGCTGGTACTCCCCGCCCCGCATGGCGGTCAGCGCGTCGTTCAGGGCGCGGTAGCGGGGGTTCGGGGTGATGTTCGCCAGCGTCATGTCGGACTTGACGAGGGTCGGGAGGGTCCCGCACAGCACGATCTCCGCCCCTTCGGCCCTGGCGGCGGTCCTTGCGCGGGCGAGGAACGCCTCGAGCATCGACTCGACGCGCCCGAAGGCCCCGGCCTCGAGGCGCTGGGGTGGGAGGTTCACCTCCAGGTTGAAGAGGGCGAGTTCGGGGGTGAAGGGACCGTCGGCCAGGTGCCCGAGGACCGCCGGCGCCACCGGCGCGGGTCGCCATCCCTCGCCGGCCAGGAAGAGCTCCTGCTCGGCCCCGAACCTCCGCGGCCCGTCCTCGACGAGCCCTTCCCGGAGCATCCGCTCGAGGGCCTGCAGGTCTCTCAGCACGGCCCGCGTGAAGACGCGAATCGTCTCCGGATCCATGCCGGCGGCTGCGGTCGCCGCCCCCTCTTCCTCCGGAGCGTCCCCGGTCATCCGTCCTCCCCGGTCGTCGGTGGCTCGATGAACTTCGTGTACCCTTCGAGGGGCTTCTTCCCGATGCGTGGCACCACGGCGGCGTCTGCCGGGTGCCCGGCCACGAGGAGAACCAGGGGCCGCTCGTTGGAAGGCCGCTCCAGGACCTCGTTCAGGAATCGCATCGGAGACGGCGTGTGGGTCAGCGTGGCGAGGCCCGCGCGGTGAAGTGCGGCGATGAGCATCCCGACGGCGATCCCCACCGACTCGGTGACGTAATAGTTCCGGACCCGCTCGCTCCCGGCCCCGACGCCCCAGCTCTCGGCGAAGACCGCGATCAACCAGGGCGCTTCTTCCAGGAACCCCTTCCGCGCGTCGGTCCCGAGCGGTGCGAGAGCCTCGAGCCACTCCTGCGGCGCCCTCCCGTCGTAGAAGGCCTCCTCCTCGCGCTCCGCGGCGATGCGGATCTTCCGCTTCACCCCGGGATCGCTCACCGCAACGAAGAACCATGGCTGCCGGTTCGCGCCGGATGGAGCGGAACCGGCGGCGTCCAGGCAGGCCTCGATCACCGCGCGAGGGACCGGCGTGTTCGCGAACTGGCGAACCGTCCTGCGGGTCCGGAGTTCGGCGGCGAAGGCACGCGCACGTTCCAGCAGCTCTTCGTCTCCTGGAGGGGGCGGGTACCCGAGGGGCGTGAACTCCGGCGTGGGGCTCACCGGGACTCGCCGCGTGCGAGCCGTGCCGGGACCTCGACCCACGAACCCACCGCCCCCCGGGCCTCGATGACCCTTGCCACGGGAACGGAGAAGCGAACCGAGAGGAGGCGGAGGTTGACCAGGGTGACCAGGTCCTCGTCGCCGAAGTCGAGGGTCGCCCATCCGGCACGCGGTGTGGACTGGAAACTCTCGAAGATGCGCCGGGTGCGGGTGTCCACCGCGGCCTCGGGGATCTCGACGTGGAAGCGGTCCCCACCGACCCCGTACCTGCGGCCGATGGCACTCCAGCTGGACCCGGTCCGGCGAAGTGCGAGCAGGGCCGGGGCCGCGATCCCACCCTGCCGCTCCAGGTAGAGGAGCACCGGAAGCTCGTCGGGCGCGATGCGTCCCTCGAGAAGCCGTTCGGCCTCGGCCACCGGGAGATCGAAGTGCTGCGCCACGACGCGGACGTAGGCATCGCGATCGGAGATCCCCTGCGCCTCGAGCGGCCCGGCCCGAACGCCCGCCGCGAGGAGCAGGATGAGGGCGAGAAGCCGCGGCGCACGCGCCGGTCGCGTTCGAGCCCCTCGCTTGAAGCCGTGCGGTGCGGACATCGGGACCTCCGGTTCGCGTGCTCGGTTCGGGCCGGGAAACGACGGGGGCGACGTCATGGGTCGGGCACGCGCCACACGGGGAACGGCGCTCCCTCGACGATCCACGGCTCGAGGATTCCCCAGTTCAGAAACCCGTCGTCGGCCCGGGGTTCCAGCAGGAGCACCGCGAGGCGACCCAGCGGCTGGCGCACCTCGACCCGGAATGCCCCGGGCTCGAGGGTCGCCTCGGCCGCCTCCCAGCTCCCTTCCACTTCCCGCTCGCTCCGCCCCTGGAAGGGCCGCTCGGCCACCGTGTGCCGCTCCACCCGGAAGCGCTCCGCGGGCCCCTGCCAGCCGTCGGAGAGGGACTCGACCCTGATGCCGTGCGCCCGGAGCCGGGCCGCCACGGCGCCGGCGTCGGGCGGGAGCAGGTAGGCCGCCGGCGCCACCACCGTCTCGGTGGCCTCGAAGGCTACGCCCGCCGTCATCGGCTCCGGGTTCACGACCTCGATCCGCCTCAGGATCGTCTCGCCGGTCCAGGGATTCTCCTCTTCGACCACGTCTCCCATCAGGATCTCGTGCACCGGTGCCTGCAGCGGGATCGCCGCCCGGATCGGGATCTCCTGTCCCGGGAGGCCCCGGATGTCGGCCTCCACAGCCGCCTCGACCAGGGCCCTTGCCTCGTCGCGCCGCGTGTCGAGAAACGCCAGGATCGCGTCCACGAAGCGCTCGGTGGCCACGACCCGGTCCTCGA
>JBJHBX010000146.1:0-6814 GCA_050485725.1 Gemmatimonadales bacterium
GCCCCGTAGCGGCGCTCCCACGCGCGCAGGAGCGAAGGATTGAGCCCAGTGCGTCGGACCACGACGCGCATCGGGTACTGGGGGACGGAGGAGTCACGGGCGATCATGCCCGAACTGTACAGGTTTTGAGCCATCGGGTCAAGGTTCTGTGCAACTTGCTCCAAGCATCTCTTGACACGTGCTGTACGGCGGCTGTACATTCCCTGCACATCGCTCGGAGTCGCTGTCCTCGGGGCAGGACCTCGAGCGCCAAATTCAGCCTGATCCAGCCTCCAGGAGTCTTCATCCATGCGTCGCTTCTTCCTTGCCCCGCTCGCCGTGGCCGCCCTGGCCTCCGCCGCCCCCCTTTCTGCCCAGTATGGGTCCTCCGCCCCCGCTGCGGAGAAGAACATCGTCGAGGTCGCCGCAGAGGCCGGCACCTTCAACACCCTTCTCGCGGCCGCCCAGGCCGCGGGCCTCGTGGATGTCCTCCAGTCCGAGGGTCCGTTCACCGTCTTCGCCCCGACCGACGAGGCGTTCGCCGCCCTCCCCGAGGGCACCATCGAGGCGCTTCTTGCCGACACTGACGCCCTCCGCGCGATCCTCCTCTACCACGTGGTTCCGGGCCGCGTAACCGCGTCCGACGTCGTCGGCCTCGAGACCGCCGAGACCGCGCAGGGTGCCTCCATCTCCATCCGCACCTACGGCGAGACCGTGCGCATCAATGACGCCCGCGTCGTGGCAGCCGACGTCATGGCTTCGAACGGTGTCATCCACGTCATCGACGCCGTGATCCTGCCGCCCACGGGCAACTGACGGCATCCGCTCCTTCCCCCTCGAGGATCTGACGATGAACGATCACATCACGTCTTCCGCCGGCACCTCTGACGAGGCGTCAGCCGCGCGGGCCCGTGTCATCCGGATTCGAACGGGGGCGCAATCCCTGGTCACCCCCCCGTGGGTCGAGGCAGGCGTTCGCCGGCCCTGCCCCACGGGGGGGATCGACCCCCTCCATCGCATTCACTCCGAGGCCCGGAGCTTCCGCTCCTCGCACGGCCGACGGCAGAGCACGTTCGAGCTCGGCTGGCGACTGCGGTCTCACCCCGGCGTCGTCAGGCTGCCGGGAGCCGGGAGCCTCCTGATGGAGAACTGAGGTTGCTTCCGGGCCGGGCGAAGCCTTCGGGGTGCGCCAGGCCGTCACGGTAGTGTTCGAACGAGTTGGGCCCGGGGTTCGGGGCGAGATCGAGACAGCGGCGCCAGGGGAGTCGTGGAACAGGCGGCGTCGAACTCAGGTCTCCTCCGTCCCCGGGCCTTCGTGCATGCAGGCGCCAGAGGCCCCGGCCGCTGCCTCCTCCACCCTTCGCGCCCGGCGGAGCTCCCCCTCGAGGCTCTGGAGGTCCGACGGCCGCACCCCGCTGACCCTGGACGCCTGCGCCAGCGTAGCCGGGCGGGCGCGCTCCAGCTGGTCCCTCGCCTCTCGCGACAGCGTCGCGCACCCGGCGAAATCGAAGCCCCCCGGAATCGCTACCCCTCCGAGACGGCTGAGCCGCTCCGCCCGCTCCCGCTCCCTTCGCACGTACCCCTCGTACCGCGCCTCGAGCACGACCCCCTCCACGACCTCGTCCACTACCCCTTCCACCGGCAGGCGCCCGGCCCGAAGGAGTGCCTCCGCCGAGAGCTCCGGTCGACGCGCCAGCTCGATGGGCCGAACGGCCTGTGCGATCGGGCTCGATCCCGCCTCGGCCAGCACCGGGTTCGCCTGGTCGGGCGCGACGCGACCGTCCTCCATCCACCGGACCCAGTGGGTGCGCGCCTTCGCCCGTTCCTTCCACGCGAGTCGCTGCTCCGGTCGCAGCAGCCCGAGTCGCTCCGCCGCGGCCGAGAGGCGCTCCGGTGCGTTGTCCTGGCGCAGGAGCAGCCTGAACTCCGCCCGGGAGGTGAACAGCCGATAGGGCTCCTCGACGCCCCGGGTCACGAGGTCGTCGATGAGCACCCCGATGTAGGCTTCCTCGCGCCCCGGGATCCAGGGGGGTCGTTCCTGGACGGCCAGCGCGGCGTTGATGCCCGCCACGACTCCCTGCCCCGCGGCCTCCTCGTAGCCGGTGGTGCCGTTCACCTGTCCGGCCAGGAAGAGGCCCCGGATCCCACGGGTCTCCAGGGTGTGACGGAGCTGCCGGGGCGGGAGGTAGTCATACTCGATGGCGTATCCCACCTTGGTCATCCGGACCTCTTCGAGCCCCGGGAGCGTCCGCAGGAAGGCGAGCTGGAGCTCCGCCGGGAGTGAGGTGGACAGCCCGTTCACGTAGAGCTCGGAGGTCTCGAGCCCCTCGGGTTCCAGGAAGACCTTGTGGCGGGGTGCATCGGGGAAGCGGAGTACCTTGTCCTCGATGGAGGGGCAGTAGCGAGGCCCCCTACCGGAGATCTCGCCCCCGTAAAGGGCGCTCTTCTCCAGGTGCCCCAGAACGAGGGTCCGGAGCGCCTCGCCGGTCCAGGTGATCCAGCAGGGCCGCTCGCCGGGCCGCGCCGTCGCATCCCAGGCCGAGAACGTGTACCCCGGCATCTCGCCGTCCTGGCGTTCCAGCCGGTCGAGATCCACCGTCCGCCCGTCGATCCTGGGCGGCGTCCCGGTCTTGAAGCGCGCCACCTGGAGGCCGGCGTCCTCGAGGCTCTCCGCCAGCTCACGCACCGCGGGCTCTCCGGCACGCCCTCCCTCCTCCGCCGCACCCAGCCCCACGTGGATCCGCCCCCGGAGGAAGGTCCCGGCCGTGACGATCACCGCCCCGCCACCCACCTCGATCCCTCCAGCCAGCCTCACCCCCTCGATCCTTGCGGGGGCCTTCGACCCCCCGGCCCCTCGCGACGTGACGAGCCCCGCCACGGTGCCCTGGAAGAGGTCGAGGCCCTCCTGCCGGTCGAGGAGCGCCCGCACCGCTCTGGGGTAGAGCCCCCGGTCGCACTGGGCACGCGGACCCCAGACCGCTGGGCCCTTCGAACGGTTCAGCATCCTGAAGTGGATCGAGGCGGCGTCGGTTGCCGCACCCATGATCCCGCCCAGCGCGTCGATCTCCCGCGCCACCGTCCCCTTCGCGACCCCACCGATGGCGGGGTTGCAGCTCATCTGCCCGATGCGGCCCAGGTCCGGGGTCACGAGGAGGGTGCGGGCGCCCAGGCGAGCCGACGCCGACGCCGCCTCGACCCCCGCGTGTCCCCCTCCGACCACGATCACGTCATAGCTTCCGAGCACGCTGCTACTTCCCGATGCAGAAGGACCGGAAGAGCTCGTCGAGGACTTCCTCGCCCCCCACCGGCCCGATCAGTTCGACGATCGCCTCCTCGGCCGCCGAGAGGTGGGTCGCCGCGAACTCCGCCGGGACCCCCTCCTCGAGCGCCGAAACCGCGGCCCCCAGCTCGTCCGCGGCCCGGGCGAGTGCGGCCCGATGCCTCTCGCGCACGAGCACGTCGCCGGACGGGCCCTCGGCCGCCCTGTCAAGGCTACCGAACGCGGCCCGAACGAGCGCCCCGCGCAGCTCCTCGAGCCCCGCTCCGTCCACCACCGACACGGGAATCCACCCGCCGGCGGCAAGCGCGCCCACGGGCGGCCACATCCCCGAGGCAGCACCGTCCGGACCGTCGGCCTCGGCGCCCCCGGCCTCCAGGTCGACCATCGTCCGCACCGCCACCAGCCTCGGGAGTGCTTCGGCCCCGGCGTCGGGCTCCGACCCCTCGCATCCCTGGACCAGGCGCCGCACCTCTTCGACCTCTTCCGGCGACGGCGCCCCCTCAGACCCCCGCCTGCACCATACCACGACGGCGGCCTGCTCGATCCACCGTCGGGCCACCTCGATCCCCAGCGCCTCGACCTCGCCCGCCCCCTCCCGAAGCCCCGCCGTGTCCACGAGCCTGAAGGGGAAGCCCTCGAGGGCCACGAAGGCGTCCACGGCGTCGCGGGTCGTCCCGGGATGGATGGTCACCAGGGCCCGCTCCTCGCCGAGAAGGGCGTTGAAGAGCGAAGACTTGCCCGCGTTCGGACGCCCCGCGAACACCACCGCGGCACCCTCCCTGAGAAGGCGACCCCCGGGGGCGGTGGCCAGGAGCCGCCCCACGCCACGTCCCACCTCTCCTATCCTGGCGACCAGGACCTCCACGGGCGTAGGCGGCGCATCCTCGTCGGGGAAGTCCAGGTGGTGTGCCAGGAGCGCCTCCACCGCGATGACCCCCTGGCGAAGCGCCTCCAGCCTGCGCGAGAGGCCTCCCTCCACCTGGTGCACGGCCACCCTGTGCCGGGCCGGGCTCTCCGCCTCGATCAGGTCCTGCACCGCCTCCACCTGAAGCCGGTCCAGCTTTCCCTCGAGCCAGGCGCGACGCGTGAACTCTCCGGGGCCGGCCGATCTCGCCCCGGCGGCCCGGCATGCCTCGAGCACCCGCTCCACCACGATCGGTCCCCCGTGGACCCCGATCTCCGCCACGTCCTCGCCGGTATACGAGGCGGGGGCGGCGAAGAACGTAACGAGCCCGCGGTCCAGGTGTGCGCCCGTCTCGGGGTCCCTGAGCCCCGCGAGAACCGCCGTCCGCGGCGGGTGCTCGAGGACCCGGC
Source organism: Gemmatimonadales bacterium (assembly GCA_050485725.1). Lineage (GTDB taxonomy): Bacteria > Gemmatimonadota > Gemmatimonadetes > Longimicrobiales > Gaopeijiaceae > SKNW01. The sequence goes on from JBJHBX010000146.1 coordinate 4,574, forward strand.
CCGCGCCCAGCTTCCCCAGGATCCCCCGAACCCCCGGCCCCGAAAGGCGGAGGAGCGCCACCGCCCCCCGCCCCGCGGGCGTCGCCCGGGCCACGATCGTGTCCCGGGAGGCGGCGCCCGGAAGGCCCCCCTCCCCCACCTCAGGCCTTCACGGGGACCGCGGTCGCCTTGTTCGCCTGCATCTTCTTGCGCTCATTGGCGATCCACCACGACTGGGGAAGCGTCGCCACGTTGGCGGTCAGGTAGTACAGGTTCAACCCCGACGGGAAGTTGGCGAAGATCACGACCATCACGACCGGAAGGACGTACATCATCATCTTCATCTGGGGGTTCACCTCTTCCAGCGAGCGGATCGAGACCCACTGGAGAAGGAACATCGAAACCCCCAGCAGAACCGGGAGGACGAAGAACGGGTCCTTCGCCGAAAGGTCGGGGAGCCATGCGAAGGGCACGCCCCGGAGCTCGATCGTGTTCTGGAAGACGAAGAAGAGCGCGATCAGGATCGGCCAGGGCAGGAGCATGGGCCAGCACCCCGCCAGCGGGTTGAAACCGTGCTCCTTGTAGAGCTTCATCAGCTCCTTCTGCATCTTCTCCGGGTTGTCCTTGTGCTTCGTCTGGATCTCCTTCAGGAGCGGCTGCACCGCCATGTTCCGGAGCTGCGCGCGCATCGCCTTGTGATAGAGCGGGAAGAGCACGATCCGCATCATCAGGCCGAAGAGGATCAGCACCCAACCGTAGCCGATGGCCAGGTTCGTGTGGAGGAACACCAGGACCCACATGATGGCGGCGACGAACGGCCTGAGGAGGGGTCTCAGGAAACGCCAGCCCACGGGGTTCACCTCCTGGAGGTCGTTCCCGAGCGCCGAGAGGAGCGCGTAGTCCTGGGGCCCCGCGAAGACCCGGAAGGCGAAGGTCCCGCCCGACGCCAGCGACTGCGTCACCGCGAAGGAGGCGTCGGCCTCGTCGTCGGCGGAGGCCGGCTCCACCGGCCGGACCACGAGGCCCCCGAGGTACTCGGCACCGCCGTCGATGGCGGGGTTCGCGGCGGGGAGCACCGCCAGCACGAAATACCGGCTCCTCACCGCGGCCCAGTGAAAGGGTCCTTCCGACACCGACGGTCCCTCGATCCGCGTCAGTTCGCGGCTCGCGATGCCGTTCTGGAGGTGATTCGTGGCGTAGGCCATGGCCCGGGCCTCATCACGCGTATCCACCTCGTTGTATGCGAGCCCGCGCCCCATGTCGGTCACGAGCAGGCCCCGCTCGAGCCCCCGGACCCGACCCTGGACGTCGATCACGTAGCCGTCGGGGTCGAAGCGGTAACGTACCTCGAAGGAAAAGGGTCGATCGGGGTGCTGGTAGCGGAAGGTCAGGAGCCCGGAAGAACCTCCCTCCTCGAGTTGCAGTCCCTCGGCGGGTTCGACCTCGAAGAGGAGGTTCCGCAGATCCACCGTGTCGGCGCCCACCACGAGCCTCGAGGCCAGGGGCCCGTGGGCACCGTCGCCGACCAGCTGAACCGGACCCGGCCGCGTGAAGGAGTTCCAGCGGTTCAGTTCGGCCGAGACGAGGCGGGCGCCCAGCGTCGAGAACACGTAGGAGTAGAGGGGTCCCTCGACCGTGACCTCGCGCGCCATGGCCCGGGCGTCGGCGACCTCGGTTTCCTCCTCGAGGGCGAGGCCGGCCAGGGGGTCGTCCGCCTCGGTGTCGAGGGGAGGCAGCGCCGGGGGTTCCCCGGGGATGCGCGGCGGATCGCCCGGAGCCACGCCCGTGTCCCCCGCCACCCGGTCGGGTTCGGTCGCCGGTGGCGCGTCGGGGGCCGGAGCCGCCACCTCCTCGACGGCCTCGGCCGGGTCGGGCTCCGGCGCCGGCGCGGGCGGAAAGAGCATGCTCGTACCGACGAGCACGCCCAGCATCAGGACGACGGCGAGAACGAAACGGGATTCCGAGTTCATGGATTCAGCGCGCTCCCGCAGGCCTGGTCAGCCGGGAGGCTGCCCCTGCCGGGGGAGGGTTCGAGGATGGAGGAGGCGGCGAGGGGAGGGCAGGCTGCCGGCCTCGCTGAAGGGTGCGGCTCCCGGATTCCGGCGGCGGCGCGTCGCCCTTCGTACGCTCCCCGGGCACGGACCCTTCGGATCCATCGAGCCCGGCAGCCGTCCGCTCCCGCCGGCCGGTGCGCTCCGGGACCGGGTCGTAGCCCTCGCCTCCCCAGGGGTGGCATCGCGCGAAGCGCCGCAGGAAGAGCCA
>JBJHBX010000147.1:0-6812 GCA_050485725.1 Gemmatimonadales bacterium
AGACGCCGGCCATCTCGGAACTCTCCATGACCGCGCTTCCGTTCCCCTGGTGGGGGAATCCGATCCGGGTGATCCCCAGGTGGCCGGTGGCGTGGGAGGCCGGGTTTCCGTACTGGGGCCTGTAGGCACCGATGTGGCAGGTGGCGCACTGCAGCTTGGGTCCGTCACCCTGGGGTCCGAGGCGGTTCTCGGGCCACGCGTCCTGCAGCGGAAGCAGGTACTCGAAGTTCGTGCTCCGCACCATTCGCACGCCCCGGAGCGCCTGCAGCCGGGCCGGCGGACTCTCCTCCCAGTCGCTGAACCGGGCCGAGGTGTGACAGTAGGTGCAGTTCACGCCGAGCGCCTCGGACATCTGCAGCATGATCCAGTAGGCGTGCCGGGCATCGTTCGTCGAGATCGGGTTGTCGACGTCGGCGGTGAGCGCCTCCTGCGAGATGACGCGCATCCCCTCCTCGTCGAGGTGGTACCGCTCGATCTGCCGGGACCTCTCGTTCACGTAGTACCGGTCGACCCCGGCCAGCGACGGATCCCCGAAGAACCAGTAGTTCGTGGGAAGTGCCTGGCCCTGGTGACAGGTCCAGCAGTTCACGCCGGTTTCGCCCACGTGCGAGGCCCAGTTCACGTTCAGGTCCTGGGTCATCTCGATCATTTTCCGAGAGACGACCTTCGTGTAGATGTCGTCCGACACGAAGTCCACCTGCCCGCTGGGCTCGACCACGTGGCAGTAGTTGCAGCCCTGGCCGGTGCCCTGGGCCACCCAGATCGTCATGGCCAGCATGAACCGGTTGAACTCCGCCTCGCTCAGGTGCCCCAGGACCTGCACGTTCTCCCAGGTGCCCGGGGGCGCCGGCTCGGTGTCCGCGGCGGTCTCGGTCGAGACCTCCGGGGTGCGCGCGGCGATGGCGCGTACCGAGTCGGCCCGGGTGCCGGGGTTCACCACCTGCTGCATCCCGACCCCCCGGAAGCCGAGGTTCACCGTGTCCACCGGGGGCAGTTCGCATCCCCCGGCCACGAGGAGGGTTCCGGTCACGGCCAGCGCTCCGAGGGCCCGCGTTCCACGGATCTTCATCGTCCGATCTCCTGCGTGAGGGCCGCGTCGGCGAAGGTGAGCCGGAGCTCGGTTCCGGGAAGGGTCAGCCCCTCGCGCATCGAGGAGTCCAGCCCGGGCAGTCCGCCGGCGGGAGGCGCCAGCATCGGTGCATCCAGCTCGCCCGGCGTGGCCGGTACGGCCGGATCACCCCAGACCTGCGGATAGTCCGGAACGAGCCCGTGTTTCTGCCCCCAGAGGTACCAGTTGTCCACGGCCGTCCCGGTCAGGACGATGCCGATCCCGCCGGTGATCACCGTCAGCGTGGCGAACCACCAGGCCCAGCGGTGGATCGACTCCATCGTGGCGTTGAAGCCCATGGTCCAGCGCCAGAAGAGCTGGCTCCGCTCCGCCGCGGTGCCCCGGTCCGTGATCTGATCGATCTCGCGCTCACCTCCCATCTTTGCCACCGCGAGGATCGTCGCCGCGTGCATCGCGAAGAGGAGTGCCGACCCGTAGAGGAAGGCGATGGAGAGCATGTGGAACGGGTTGTAGAAGAGGTTCCCGTACCGGATCGAGAAGGCCGCCGTCCAGTCCAGGTGGGGGAAGATCCCGAAGGGGACCGCCTCCGACCAGGTGCCCATCAGGATCGGGCGGATGAAGCCGAGAACCAGGTAAAGCCAGATCGCCGCGGCGAAGGCCCAGGCCACGTGCGTTCCCATGCCGAGCGCCCGCGCACGGCTGTACATGCGGTACCACCAGAGCAGGATCGATACGGTCAGCAGGAAGCCGCACCAGATCCACCACCCCCCTTCGGCAAGGGGCGGGATCCGGAGCCCCCACTCGGGGCCCGGCGGCTCGACGCTGAGCCAGGGGAGGAGCCGGACGAACTGCACCGGGTCCCATCCCACGGACGCGAGCATCACCATGCCCATCAGGAAGATGGAGAGACCCCCGGTGAGGAGGGCCAGGACCCCCGCCCATCCGAGGTGTACGGGACCCAGCTGCGCGTCGCCGATCTTCCCGAGCCAGTAGGAGAAGCCCGAATCGGGAAGGCGTTCCGGGTCACCCGCGACGGGCACCCCCGGATCCGGCGCGTGCCGGACCTGCACCTGGGTGAAGAGATTCTGATACTCGGCCATGGTACCGCTCCTCAGCTCCAGATGGGAAGGTTCAGCCACCACGCCCACCACTCGGGCCATCCGCGGGTCCAGAAGGGCCCGCTGATGACGATGCAGATGGCGCTCCAGATGCCGGCGTTGAGTGCCAGGAAGAGGCCGAGGCGATGGATGCCGATCGCGCCGATCGAGTAGCCGATCGTGTCGCGGAAGTAGGTGTTCTCGTGCTCGGAGGTCTTCACCGACTCACCCTTCCTGGGGTTCGTCACGGAGAGGATCAGCGAGCCGTGGAGGCCGAGCGCGAAGGTCGTGGTGAAGAAGAAGCTCACCGCGATCATGTGCGCCGGGTTGTAGTGGAAGTGGAGGTACTGGTAGCCCACGTTCGACACCCAGTCGAGGTGGGAGATGATGCCGTACGGGAACCCGTGCCCCCAGGCGCCCATCAGCACCGGCCGCACCACGACCAGCGTCACGTAGGCGAGGATGGCCACGCTGTAGGCCACCGGGACGTGGTAGCCCATGCCGAGCTTCCTCGAGATCTCGGCCTGCCTGAGCGCCCAGCAGACGAAGGCGCCGATGGCGCAGAAGGTGATGGCCAGCCAGAGCCCACCCTCCGTCATGGGTGCGAAGCCCAGCCCGTACTCCAGCGGCGGGGGCGCGATGCTGATCTGCCAGAGGTTCCATGTCTGGCCGGCCAGCCCCTCGCCGATCGCCGCGCCGTAGACGCAAAGGGCCGTGCCCAGGACGGCGAAGAAGATCGTCGCCACCCCGAAGAAGCCCACGTAGAAGGGACCGATCCAGAAATCGAAGAGGTCCCCACCGATCAGCGTACCCCCGCGGGTACGGTACTTTCGTTCGAAACTCAGCATCGCCATCGTCGTGTGTCTCCCGGTGGAGGAGGTCGGGCGCCGGGTGCGGCCCCGGGGGGCGAAACCGCCCCCCCGGGACCTCGGCACCAGCTTCGGGTCAGTACCCGGGTGGCATCGGGGTCATGTCGACCACCGCGCCGGCCGTGGCTCCGTCTCCGCCGTCGATCCAGTTGTACCGGTCGGTCGAGAGGAGGATGAAGTGGATGGTGAACGCCAGAATGCCCAGGAATGCGAAGAGGGCGATGAGCGTCCGCCTGGGATCGAAGATCAACCAGATCCTGTACATCGTGATTCTCCAGGTTCGTGGGGCTTCAGCCCCAGGGACGCCACATCCAGGCGAGCACGTGGGCGATGATCGCGACGACCGTGAACCCGATGAAGGAGCTCATGAACACGCCATGAAACTCCTTCGCCTCGTTCTCGGTCAGCCCCGACAAACTCCCCGATCTCTCGTGTTGCGACATGCGTACCTCCTTGCTGAGGGTCAGGTGACGAACGTGGGTCCGGCGTGCGTGACGTGTCGGGGAAACTCGACGCGCAACCGCCCCCGCCACCGGGTGCGGGTCTCGGATGGTGCGGGACACCCGGCTTGCGCACGGATTCCCACGCCCGGGAGGGCGCGATGACGCCGTCTCCCGACCCGGACCGGCTGGGCCCCATCGGGCCACATCCGGAGGCGAACCGGTCCGTGCAGGCGGGCGGGGTGCAGTGGCACCTCCGTCGCCTGGGATCCGGCCCGCCCCTCTTGCTCCTCCACGGAACGGCATCCTCCGGCCAGGCCTGGGCCGAGGTGGCGTCGCGTGTCCGGTCCGACTTCTCGCTCGTGATCCCGGACCTGCCGGGCCACGGGCACTCCTCCGATCTCCCCGCCGGGCTCGGGCCGGAGCGCACGCGCCCGGGCCGTCGCGAGGGGGAGGATCGGGTGTCCGGACGCCGGGGTCCGGACGACATGGCGAGGGCGCTGGGGGCCCTTCTTCGCGCCGAGGGCGTGACGCCCGTCCTCGTGGCGGGACACTCCGTCGGGGCGGTGCTGGCGATCCGGGCGGCGACTCGCGGCTGGATCGCACCCGCGGGGATCCTGGGCGTGAACCCCGCGCTCGGCGGGCGCCGCGAGTACCTGCCGAGGATCCTGGAGGGGCCGGCGGCGCTCCTGGCCGGCCGTGGGCCCGGGGGTGGCAGCGTTGCCGGAGGCGTGAGCCTCGGAGCGGCGGCCCTCTTCCGGCGCACGCCGCTGGCGGAGGCCCTCCTCCGGAGCACCGGCTCGCGCATCACGCCCGGGATCGAGCGCCACTACCGCGAACTCCTCGCCGATCCGGCGCGCATCCGGAGCGTGCTGCGCATGCAGGATGCCTGGGATGCGGAGGGGGCGGGGCGCGAGGCGGCGGAGCTGGGCCTTCGGAAGCCCCCGACCACGGTGCGGTTCCTGGCCGGCGAGCGCGATCGATGGGTTCCCCTGGCCACGATCCGACGGGAGGCCGCGGGGCTTCCGGTCGAGGTGGTCGCCGCCCGGGGACACCTGCTCCCCGAAGAGGACCCGGGCGCGGTCGCGGACGCGATCCGCCGGCTGGCCCGGGAGGTCGGCGTCGTGGGCTCGGCAGACGACGGGATCACGCCGCATGGAGCCGCTCCCGGGCCGCCCTGACGCGGCCCTCGGTCACGCGTGGCTCCCCCGCCTCGCGGGTGTCGGCCTCGGCGGCATCCCGCAGGCGCTTCGCCACCGAGATCCGGACCAGGGGAGCGAAGTCCGCGAGCACCCGCTCGAGGAGTTCCCGTGCCGCGGTCTCCCAGGGGAGCGTTTCGGCGCCTTCGCCACCGCGGGCGAGGGTCGCCTTCGCGCCCTCGTCGAGCCGCGTTCCCAGCGGGAGAATGTGGAAGAGTGCGTCGAAGAGGGCGTTGCAGATCTCCTGGACGAGGTAGACCGCGCCGGAGTAGCCCATGAAGGGCGTCCCCACGTGGCGCCGCACCAGGGCACCGGGGAAGGAGGCCGGCAGGTACTGGACCCGGAGCCCCGCCTCGGCGGCGTACATCCGCTCGTTGTAGCTCCCGAAGAGGAGAAGGGGGGGCTTCGACTGCAGCTCGCGGCGGATCTCGTCGTGGTCCGTCTTCTCGCCGGGGCGCCGGGCCCGGGCCAGCGTGCAGGGCATCCCCAGGTCCTCGTCCAGGAAGTTCGTGAGCCCCCGGGTGTAGGTCTCGTTCGCCACCACCGCATAGGACGAGGTGGCGAAGAAGTCCTGGGTGACACTCCGGTAGAGGTCCCAGATCGGCTTCAGCGTCGTGTGCTTCTCGCGCTCGATGAAGGGCTCGGGGTCGATGCCCACCGCCTCGCCGAGGGCCCTCAGGAAGCGGGTCGTCGACGACATGCCGATGGGCGCCTGCAGGTACGGCACGTCCATCTCCTCGCAGAGCTTCCGGCCGAACTCCCGGTAGAGGCAGACGTTCAGGTCGGCATCGGCGAGCTTCGCCACGTCGTCGATGTGGCTTCCCAGCGGGAAGACCATGTTGACCTCGCAGCCCACGCCCTCGATCAGCCGGCGGAGCTCGTGCAGGTCCGACGGCATGTTGAAGGTGCCGTAGATGGCGCCCACGATGTTCACGAGGGGCCTGTCGGAGCTCCGCCTCTTGCGGTTGCGGGCCTTCTTCTGGCCGAACTCGGTCCAGAGCCAGTAGATGGCGCGGTCGGCGCTCTGCCACTGGTCCTCGTCGATGGTGCGCGGAAGGAAGCGGAGGAGGCTCGTCCCCTCGGGGACGACGCCGCCACCGATCATTTCGGCGATGCTCCCGGTGACCACGACGGCGGGCATGTCGGGGTCGAGCGATTCCCGGGCCCTTCGGAGGGCGTCCTCGGTCCCGGTCATCGAGAGCTCGTCCTCGCCGAGCCCGGTCACCGTGATCGGGAGCTCGTGGGGTGGGAGGGCGTCGGTGTAGTGGAGCACCGAGGTCACCGGCAGGTTCTCGCACCCCACCGGGCCGTCGATGACCACCTGGAGGCCCCGGATCGCCGAGAAGGCGTAGACCGATCCCCAGTAGCCGCCGGCGCGATCGTGGTCGAGGACGAGCATCAGCCCACCTCCTCGTGCTTCTGCGCGGCGCTGCGTCCTGATGCGATGCCCACCGGCTTCCGCGCATCTCCGGTGACCGCCTCGCCCCCCCTGGCCTTCGCGTTCCGCTCCTGGGCCGAGAGCTTCCGCTCGGGCACGCCGTCGTGGCCGTAGCCGGCGGTGTGCCCGGTGCCCACCCCCTCGAAGAACGCACGCATCCGGCCCAGGCGCTCGCGGCCGGCCATGGCGCCCCCGATCACCTCGGCGATCCCCCCGGCCCCGGCCGGGCCGAAGAGGGGTCGGGCCGAGATCAGATTCGTGAAGTAGAGAGCGGGCGTGCCCTCCTCCTTCGCCGACTGGACGGCGGGCGTCGTGCCGAGCACCAGGTCCGGGTTCACGTCGCGGGCCGCAGCCCGGTCCTGTTCGAGCGAGGCCCGGTACTGGACATGCGTGCCCTTCGCCTCGAGCCAGGCCCGATCGGGGTCGCTCCACTTCGACCGGGGGAGGGCGGTGCCCACGTAGGGGACCTCCGCGCCCGCCTCGACCAGGAGCCTGGCCACGAGAAGCTCCGAGCCCTCGTAGCCTGACACGACGATGCGCCCCTCGATCCGGCGCTTCGAGAGCGCCCCGCGTGTGGCGGCCACCGCGCCGTCGATTGCGGCCCCGGTGCGCCCGGCGTCGATCCCCAGCGTTTCGCCCACCGAGCGCAGCCAGTCTGCGGTGCCGTCGACCCCCACCGGAGCCGAACCCACTACCGGCC
>JBJHBX010000148.1:0-6811 GCA_050485725.1 Gemmatimonadales bacterium
GCGCGAAGGCCAGCACCACCGGTGACAGGAGGTTCGTGGCCAGGATCTCGACGAGGCTCACGGGCGGAAGCTCATGCTCGGGCGGTCCCGGTTCTGGTGGGGAGGGTGCGAGGGGCGCGTGGAACGGGTGCTGAGAACCCGCGGACCCCCGTGAAGGTTCACGCCTGGGGCCCCGAGGTGAGGGCCGACACGTCGCCCAGGATCTCGCCGTCGGCGCCGAGCTCCGGGTAGGGGTGCCCGAGCTCGCGCAGCCGCCGCGCGAGCTTCGGATAGGCCCACTCGAAGAGAAGCTCGGTGAAGCGGGGCTCGGGGATGCGGGGCGGGTCGCCGGCGTACATGCCCAGGGCGTCGCGCTGCCGGAAGGCCTCGTACAGAAGGAGCGAGGTCGCCACCGACACGTTCAGCGAACGCACCATCCCCACCATGGGGATGACCGCGGTCACGTCGGCCCGTTCGAGGGCCGCGTCGCTCACCCCGAAGAGCTCGGCGCCCATCAGCACCGCGGTGGGTCGGGTGAAGTCGACCTCGCGGAAGTCCACGGCGCGCCGGTCCGGGTGGGCGGCCACCACCTGCATCCCCCGGGCCTGGAGCCTCGCCAGCGCCTCGAGCGCCTGCTCGTGCCGGTGCACGCGGACCCACTTCGACGATCCCGCCGAGGTCTGGTCCGACAGCTTGAGCCCGTGTCGGGGGGGCTGGGCATGCACCTCCAGGATCCCCACCGCGTCGCAGTTCCGGAGAATCGCCGAAAAGTTGTGCTCCTTGTTGACCCGTTCCATGACCACGGTCAGGTCGGGCTGCCGCCGCGAAAGCACGCGGCGGATGCGGTGGAAGCGCTCGGGCTGGATCATCGGCCGGCTCCTTCGGGGATCACGTCGGCGGGCGCACCGGGGCGAGGGGGGGCGTCGGAACATCGAGCCCCGCCCCGGGTCCATGGTCCGATGGGACGGGCGCGCCAGGGGCGGGGTTCGTCCGGCTTCCCATCCGAGTCCGCCTCGTCCGGAACGCACAGGAGGCAGACATGACCGTTGCCAAGGTAACCGAACTCACGGCCGAGTCCACGAAGAGCTTCGAGGACGCGATCCACGTGGGGCTCTCCCGCGCAAGTCGCACGCTGAAGGGAATCCAGGGCGCCTGGATCGCCGAGCAGAAGGTCGTCTGGTCCGACGGAAAGATCTCGGCCTACCGCGTCACGATGAAGGTGACCTTCGTCCTGAACGACTGACGGGCCCGAGCGCTCGCCGACGCACCCGCGGCCCTGCGCCCCTCGCCACCGCGCCCCCGGAACCGTGCCCTTGCGCCGCACGGCTCCGGGGGCGCTCATTCGTCCATGTATCGGCACTGCACCTTCTGCGCGGCCGACCTCGGCACGAACGAGGTCCTCGAGCCCTTCCCGGTGGGGCGCCGCCTGGCCTTCGATGGCGCGCGCGGTCGCCTCTGGGTCATCTGCCGGTCGTGCGAGCGGTGGAACCTGACCCCCCTCGAGGAGCGGTGGGAGGCGGTGGAAGAGGCCGAGCGCATCTTCCGCGACACGCCGCTCCGGGTCTCGACCGAGCAGGTCGGGCTGGCCCGGCACCGCGAGGGGCTGGACCTGGTGCGGATCGGCGAGCCCCTGCGCCCGGAGTTCGCCGCGTGGCGCTACGGGGACCAGTTCGGCCGACGCCGGCGGCGCTTCGCGATTCAGGCGGCGGTGGGCGTGGGCGTCGTGGGCGGGGTGGCCGCAGGCTCGCTGGCGCTGGTGGGCGGCGCGGCGGTACTCACCTTCGGTTCACAGGCCTTCCAGCTTGCGAACCTCGTGTACACCGCGATGCAGCCGCGCATCCGCGTTCCACTGGACTCGGGCGAGACCCTCGAGATCGATGCGAACGTGGTCGGCGGAGGGAAGATCCGCCCCGGCCCCGGGGGCGACCTTCCCGGGGCGCACGTCTTCGCGGGGGTGCACGACGAGGGGGCGTCCTGGAGCCTGACCGTCGACACGCGCCAGGGCCCGCGCATCCTGACCGGGTCGGATGCGGTGCGAACCCTTCGCGCCGTGCTGCCGAAGGTGAACGCCGCCGGGGCCCGGCAGGCGAATGTCAGGTCGGCGGTCATGGAGCTCGAGGAAGCCGGGGGCCCCGAGGCCTACTTCGCCCAGGTCGAGTACAGGGCCCGGCGGCTCGGCTGGGGGTACAGCGCGATCCAGTCGCTGCCGGCGCCGCTCCGGCTGGCCCTCGAGATGGCGGCGCACGAGGACGCGGAGCGGGTGGCGCTCGAGGGCGAGCTGGCCTGGCTCGAGACCGCATGGCGCGAGGCCGAGGAACTCGCCGCGATCTCGGACGCCCTGACGCTGCCCGAGCGGGTCCGCATCCGCTTCGACGAACTGAAGGCCCGGCACGGGCGGAAGCCTGCCGACCCGGAGTCCCGGGTCGACGCGGCGACCGGCGGCGCGTAAGCTGTCGGGTGCCCGGGGTGCGGAGGCGAGCCCGGCGGGATCCCCGACCCCGTCGGAGCGCCGACCGCTTCGCACCCCCCGAGCCCTTCGCATCCTCCGAGCCCTTCGCATCCCCCGAGCCTTTCGCATCCCCCGAGCCTTTCGCATCCTCCGAACCCGTCCCTGGCCGAGACCGGAGCCCATGACCCGTCGACCCCGCCCCATCCTTTCCGCCCTGGCCGCGACCGTCCTCCTCGCGGGTTGCGCGCCCCCGGATGCACCCGAGGGCATCGTGGACGCCGTCGCCCTCGAGGCCCTCGAGGCGCGGCTCACAGAGCGTTTCACCCCCGGACTCCACTCGCTGATGATGGAGATGGAGCACCGCCACGCCGCCCTCTGGTTCGCGGGCGAGGCCGGAAACTGGCCCCTGGCCGACTACTTCCTGCACGAGTTCGAGGAGCTCGTCGAGGACATCGAGGAACTCCACCCCACGTACCGCGGGATCCCGGTGGCCGAGATGCTGGCAGAGATGACGACACCCGCCGTGGAGCGCATGGAGGATGCAGTGGCGGCAGGTGACCGAGCCGCCTTTGCCGCCGCCTACGACCAGCTCACGATGGCGTGCAACGCCTGCCACGTGGCGGCGGACCGGGCGGCGATCGTGGTGCAGCGGCCCACCTCGCCGCCCCTCACGAACCTCCGCTACCAGCCGCGTCCATGACGCTGCGCGCGAGGGTCTGGCTGACGTCGCTCGCGGCGCTGGTCGCCGCCTGCGACGGGGATGGTGCCGGGGAAGGCGTCGACCGCGCCGACCGCGAGGCACGCGCCGCCGCCGGCGTGACCTCGAAGCCCCTGGCCCACGACGAGGTCCTGCCGGGGCTCGGGGTGACGGGCCCATCCGAGCTGCCCGCGGTCGAACCGGCAGGCGACGGTGCCGAGGTGGTCTTTCTGGAAACGCTCCTCGCCCACTGCACCCCCGCACCGCCGCCCACCGAAGGGCACGAGACGCCCCCGCTCCGGGCGGCGTACCCCGGGCGCACGACCCTGAACACCCTGGCGAACCCCGAGCCCTTCGAGGGGGCGGTGCTCCGCATGGTGCTCGACGACTGCGACGGAGACCGGGTCCCGATTCCCTTCCTGGTCGACGAGGACCGGTCCCGCACCTGGGTGCTGGAGTTCGTCGAGGCGGGCTTCCGGCTGGCGCACGACCACCGCTATCCCGACGGAAGGGCGGGCGAAGCGAACCTCTACGGGGGCCTTGCCCACGTGGCCGGGGGTGGCGCGGTGGCGCGGAGCGGACCGGGCGCCGGCGAGACGATCCTGTACTTTCCGGCCGACGCCCCCACAGTCGAGGACCGGCCGGCGCGCGCCGCGAACACCTGGGCCATGGCGGTCGACCGGGGTGGCGAGCGCTTCTTCTACCGCCTCTACCTGAACGGGGCGCTTCGCCTGGAGGCCGCCTTCGACCTGACGCTGTCGGTGCCGGTCGAGGACCTCGGCGACCGCTAGTCCGAAGGGGCGGCCTGCACCGGCAGAGAGGCTGCGGCACCGGCCGCACTTTCAACGCGAACGTCGATCCAGGCCAGCGCGTGTCCCTCGGCGGTGGTGCCTGCAACGCGCACCTCGCCCGGAGCCACCCCGGTGATGGTCGCGCCCGAAACAGCGGCCACCGAGGGGTCCTCGGACTCCCACACTGTGCCATCGACCGGCCGTCGGCCTTCGGGGCAGGTGTCCACGAGCAGGACAGGCGTGACCTGCTGGCCCACCTGGAGGGTGATCCGTTCCGGGTCGGTCTCGTAGAAGATGCCCGTGTGGCAGATGGTGGGGTCGAAGAACATCTCGCAGCCCGCCAGGAGAAGGCCCAGCATGAGGGTGCCGGCAACTCCCCCTCGGGATGCACCGCGGTCGGCAGCATGCCGGCGGAAGGGACGGGGCGAGAAGGACATGGCTCGGGAGCGGCGCGGTGGGTGGGGTGGCGGGGCGGACGGGACCTCGTGCGTCACGGGGCCCCGCGGTCAAACGAACGAAGCTTCCGGTACGTGACAACCCCGAGACCCCCGGCGCCGGCCCCGGACGAGGGGCTCCGCCTCCCATGGATTCGCCCGCCGCGACCGGCGAGGGTGCGGGATGCATGAGCCGCCCCCTCCCCCCGCTCCCCGTGCCACGCCTTCCCCGTCGCGGGTGCCTGAAGCGGAGCTTCACCCCGGCGCTGGCCTCTCGCCGGGGATCCGGGTCGATCGAGCACGCTCCGGACGCCTGCTCGTTCGGTTCGACACCTTCCCAAGCCGGGACCAGCTCCAGCGGATTCGCGGGATCCCCGGACGGCGGTGGGACCGGGGGCTCCGGGCCTGGGTGCTCCCCGGTGACCCCTTCACCGTGCAGCTCCTGGAGGAGGCCTTCGCTACCTCGCCTGGCCCGGGCGCGGCACCGATCCGGGATGAGGCGCCCGCCCCAGGAGCCGCGCCCGCCTCAGGCCAGACACCGGTCCCCGACGCGGCACCGGCCCCAGGCGCGGCGCCCGCTCCGGACGCGAGGCCGACCCCCGGGCCCCCTTCCGACACCGGCGCCGCGCCCACCCCGGGCTGGGCCCCCCTTCTCGAGCGCACCCGCGAGGAGCTGCTCCTTGCCGGCTACTCGCCCCGGACCCGGAAGGTCTACCTGGGCCACATTCGCCGCTTCCTGCAGTGGGCCGACCGTCCCGAGGCCGAAATCGATGCGGCGGTCATGCGCCGGTGGATCCTGCACCGGCTCGACCACGAGCAGATCTCGAGGTCGAGCCACGGGCAGATCGTCAGCGCGCTTCGCATCCTCCTGTCACGCATCCTGGCGCGAAGCGAGCCCCCGGCACGGGTCCCGATGCCGAAACGCGAGCGGTCGCTCCCGAAGGTGCTGAGCCTTGCCGAGGTGCGGCGGCTCCTCGATGCGGCGCGCGGGACGCGGACCCAGGCACTCCTCATGCTGATGTACTCGAGTGGGCTCCGCGTAGGGGAGGTCGTGAAGCTCCGTCCCGACGACCTCGAGCCCGCACGCGGCCTCCTGCGGGTGCGGAAGGGAAAGGGAGCGAAGGACCGCTACACCCTCCTGTCGAACCGGGCCCTGGAGGCGGTGGACCGCTACCGGGCCTCGCACCGCCCGGAGCGCTGGCTCTTCCCGAGCCGAGCCGACGGCGAGCGCCCCATGACGACGCGAACCGCACAGAAGCTCGTGCGGGCAACCGCGGCGCGGGCGGGGTTGGCCGGTCGGGTGACGCCCCACGTGCTCAGGCACTCGTTCGCGACGCACCTGCTGGAGGCGGGCACCGACCTGCGCTACATCCAGACGCTGCTCGGGCACGCATCGACCCGCACGACCGAGATCTACACCCACGTGAGCCGACGCGACCTGGCCCGCATTCGCAGTCCGCTGGACGACGACCGGTTTGGCACATTATGATCTTCCTGACCCAACCAGGTCGGATGACCCTGCAAATGCTCGATGCTACCGGACGGGACCCATGATCAGGAAGACGAGGGGAGGGGCGCGCGCGGCCCGGGCGGGGGAGCCCGCCGAGGTGCCGGTTGCGGTGGCGAAGGCGCGTTTCGCGGAGCAGCTCCGCCGCGCGGAGTCCGGCCAGCCGGTGGTGATCACCCGGCACGGAAACCCGGTCGTTGCCATGGTGCCGGTGGAGGACCTGATGGCGCTCCGTCGCCTGCGCGCCGCGGGACCGCAGGGGGGGCTGGCCAGCGTGGCAGGCGGATGGGAGGGGTCCGAGGTCCTCGCCCGGCGGATCCACGACCCCGTGCGGGGGGCCGGCCGCAGCCCGACAGACGCCCGCAGGCCCGGGACCGCGCCTCATCCGGGTCACCCGGGCCACCTCGACTACCAGTCTCCGCACTGACGGCCCCGCGGACCGGGCCGCCGGACATCTCATGTCGTACCTCTTCGACACCGACGCGATCTCGGAGCTCCTGAGGCCGACACCGGTGCCCGCCTACCTGCGCTGGCTGGGGCAGGTGCCGAGGGCCGAGCAGTACACGAGCGCCGTCGTGGTCGGCGAGCTGATGAAGGGCGCGTGGCGGTCCCCCCGGAGGGAGCACCACCTGGGGATGCTGGAGGAGCGGGTGCTTCCGATGGTGACGATCCTGCCCTTCGATGCGGCCGTCGCCCGCGTGTACGGACGCCTCCTCGACGAGCTCGAGCGCTCGGGTCGACCGATCTCCGAGGTGGATGCGCAGGTGGCCGCCACCGCGCTGCACCATGGCCTGCACCTCGTGACCGGCCTTCCCGCCCGCTTCGACGGCATCTCGGGCCTTGCCCTGGAGCCGGTGCTCGCAGCCGCCCGGGGAGCTGGCGGACCGGTGGGTTCCGGGCTCGGCTGACGGGATGCGGGGGCCGCGCCCGGACCGGGACCCGACCCCCGCCCCC
>JBJHBX010000149.1:0-6807 GCA_050485725.1 Gemmatimonadales bacterium
CCATGTTCCTCTCGATCCTTGCCGACGCCGCCGTCCGGGCGGGTGCCGTTGACGTCGGGCTGGGGGCCGTCCAGGAGGGTTTCGAGCACGCCGAGCGAACCCTGGAAGGAGGCTTCGTCGGAGAACTGCACCGGGCGAAAGGCACCTTGCTCCTACTCGGTGGAGACTCCAAAGGCGCGGAGGGGAGTCTCCGGGAGGCCCTGGCCTACACCCGGAACCAGAAGGCCCGCTCCTTCGAGCTCCGCGCCGCCTCGGAACTCGCCCGGCTCCTGGCCCGGACGGGCCGGGCCCACGAGGCGCGCCCCGAGCTTGAACCGGTCCTCCTGGACTTCGACGAAGGCCATGAAACGGCGGATCTCAAGACAGCCGCCGCCCTCCTCACCACCCTCCCCTGAGATCTCGATGGCCGACTTCGAGCGCCCCTCCCCGACGGAGTCAGCTGACGTCGAGGAGATCGTCAAGTGGATCCTGACCCTTCAGGCCCGCTTCGCCCGGGCGGAGGCCCGGCCCCTCGGGCGAGGCACCCACGCCAAGGGGATCTGCGCACGCGCCGTCTTCGAGGTCATGGACCTGGCCGGAACGATCTCGGATCCGGAGCTCGCCCGTCGGCTGGCTCGCGGACCCTTTGCGCGCCCCGGGCGCTTCCCGGCGGTCATCCGCTTCGCGAACGCGGAGTCGCGCGTACAGTCGGACCGGGCGTCGGACGTGCGGGCCCTCTCGTTCTCCGTCACGTATCCCCCCGACGAGGCGGGCGGGGAAGAGCGACGGGTCGACTTCTCGATGAATGACGCGCCCACCTTCCCGATCAACGACCCCCATGCGTTTGCCGTGCTCCTTCGGGTGCTCGCGGCCAGGGGCCTTCGCGCCCGGATCGGGACACTGCTCCGACTGAGCGCTGCCGAGTGGAGGGGGCTCCTCAGGACCGCGAAGATCGGGGCGCGCCAGAAGAGGCGCCCGGCCACCGGGTACCAGGGGCTTCGGTACTGGAGCTGCGTGCCCTTCATGCATGGGCCGGACCAGGTCATCAAGTACAGCGCGATCCCGGATCCGGAAAACCCGTGCGC
The DNA here is from genome assembly GCA_050485725.1 of Gemmatimonadales bacterium. Classification (GTDB taxonomy): domain Bacteria; phylum Gemmatimonadota; class Gemmatimonadetes; order Longimicrobiales; family Gaopeijiaceae; genus SKNW01. Next base: position 1,065 of record JBJHBX010000149.1, read on the forward strand.
GCCCCTCGACGGAACCGACGGCGAACTGCGACGGGAGCTCATGCGGCACCTCGTTTCGGACCGCCGGATGAGCGCCTTCGACTTTTCGGTCCAGTTCCTGGACGCGGATCGGATGACGTGGCGGAATCGCAAGCGCGATCCCGCCTTCTGGGTCGAGAACGCGAGCATCGAATGGAACGAGGACGAGGTGCCCTTCCACCGGGTGGCCCGCCTCACCCTGCTTCCGGCTTCCCAGCTCTCCGACGCCGAATGCGAGGCCGAGTACATCGATGTGACCGAGCACCGCTTCGAGGAGAACCGCCCCATCGGGGGGATCAACCGGGCGCGTTGGGCCTCGGAGCGCGGCAGCCGCCTTCGCAGGCTCGACCCGCCTGCCGGAATGCCCCGCCCTTCCCCGGGCCCCGTCGCCGCTGGCGTGGGAGGGATCCCGGTCCTGGGGGGGGCCGCCCGATTCCTCCGGCGCGCCGCGGCAGTGCCGGTGGGTCGGGTGGCCCGGGTCGCCGTCCTCGGCCTGGGATCGGTGCTGCTCCTGGTCGCGGGCCTCTCCTTCGCCACGATGCTCTACAGCCAGTCCGGACGGGCCATGCTGCCGTCCGAGCCGGCGAACTCGGTGCGCTTTCCGGAACAGGGATGGGCCCCCGGGATCGAGGCGGAGGACCGGCAGCTGTACTACTACACGTCGCAGGGAGCGGGGCTCAGGGGTGTCCGCTACAGCTGGTTCGTGCACCTGGAAGTGCCCTGGGGCCGAGCCCGCCTGGCGGACGCGGAGCGCATGCGCCGCTGGGGGTTCGTCGTCGACCCGGCAACCCCGGCGAACCCCGACGGCCTCCCGGTCGGGTTCACGCGGCACTTCGACCGCGCAGCAAGCGACGAGATGCTCAGCATCACCTGCGCTGCGTGCCACACCGGGGAACTCCATGTGAGTCGGGGAGGGAGGACACAGGCAGTGCGCATCGACGGAGGGCAGGCGCTCCATGCCTTCACCGACGCGAGCTTCGGGAACTTCCTCCCGACACTCATCACTTCGCTGCTGAGCACGGCCACGAACCCGATCAAGTTCGATCGGTTCGCCCGGAACGTGCTGGGTGAAGGCTATCCGAACGGGCGCCGGGAGCTGCACCGGGAGCTGCGGGGAGTGCTCGGCACCTTCTTCGGGATCGCCTGGAACGAGCGGAAGCTCTACCCCACCCGGGAGGGGTACGGGCGCACCGACGCCCTGGCACGGATCGCGAACACGGTGTTCGGCGAGAACCTGGACCACGAGAACCTGGGGGTTGGAAATGCCCCCGTGAATTACCCTCCGGTCTGGAACATCTGGAAGTTCGACTGGGTGCAGTACAACGCTTCGGTGAGCCAACCCATGGCGAGAAATATCGGTGAAGCCATGGGCGTGGGGGCCACCTACGATCTCGTGAACCCCTTCGGTTCTCCCCTTCCCGCGGAGGAGCGGTTCCGGTCGTCGGCCATCGTCGAGAACCTCCATTCGATCGAACTGGCGCTTCGGCGCTTGTCCCCCCCGGTGTGGCAGGAAGACGTGATGGGGCCCATCGATCGGGAGCTCGCGGAAACCGGGCGCACCCTCTTCAACCAGCACTGCGTCGGGTGCCACGGTCCTCACGCCGCATCGGAGGCGCTCAAGGCCCGGAACGCTCCCCTGAAGGGCCCGGGCGACCCGGAGTGGATCGTGACCGTGCTTTGTGTCGACGATATCGGCACCGATCCGAACGCTGCGGTGAACTTCGCCGATGCCCTCGTCGACATCTCGCGGACCGGGATCACCCCGATGGAGCTCCGCGCCGTGGCGTACCGGAACCTTGCCCCCTGGCGGGAGCGCCAGGAGACGCTCCTTTCCGACAGCATCGCCGCCGTCCAGGCTCGGCTCGTCGGACGCTCGTCCGGCGGCAGCGCCGTCGTGTCGGCGGCCACCCCCTCCCGGGAGGATCTCGAGGCCACCCTCACCGCCCTCGAGCGGGAACTGAATGGCCTCGGCGCCACCGTCCAGCGAAGGCTTTCCGACCTGGACCCCGAGCGCATTCCGGTGGGTCTCGCCCTCAGCTACGTGGGAACGATGATTCGGGAACGGAGTTACCGGGATCTCGACATCGACCCGTCGGAGGCTGCCGAACTCGATGGGTTCGGGATCCTCGATCTTCCCCAGATCGTGGCCGGCTACAAGGCCCGTCCCCTCGCGGGGATCTGGGCTACACCCCCCTTCCTGCACAATGGATCCGTCCCGACCATCTACGATCTGCTCTCGCCGGTCGCGGACCGTCCCACCACCTTCGAGGTCGGAAGCCGGGAGTTCGACACCGTGCGGCTGGGGCTGAAGGAGCCCACATCCGGTCGATGGTTCACCTTTGACACGTCCCTGCCGGGCAACCACCACACCGGGCACGAGTTCAACGAGGGCTACGTGCCCTGGACTCCTGGCAGCGGGCCCCAGGGCGGGCTCATCGGCCCCCTTCTCACGCACGACGAGCGGCTGGCGATCATCGAGCACCTGAAGGTCCGGGACGACGATGCCGAGGCCCGGGTCGGGGGATATCACCCGGCGCCATCGTGCCCGGTCCCCGCGAAGGGCGACGACTGACCCGGGGGCGCCCAGTCCGCCCCACTCAGGGCACCTCGAGCCCGGTATCGACGACGCGCCAGCAGTACCAGGCCGCCGCGCTCCTCCACGGGCGGAGCGGGTCGGCCAGCGGAAGGAGGGCCCGGGCGTCGGGGGGTGCCTCCTCACCGTGGATCCGCCCCCACCCTGCGCGGATCCCCAGGTCCAGCACCGGCCAGACGTCGGGCCTCCGGAGCTGGAAGATCAGGTGCATCTGTGCGGTCCAGGGACCGATCCCGCGCACGCGGACGAGGGCCTCGAGGACCGCGTCGTCGGGGTGGGCCCCGAGGCCGGCCAGGTCGAGGCCGCCCTCCTCGACCCACCGGGCCAGGTCACGGATCGCGGCGAGCTTGCCCCGCGACAGCCCGGCCCCGCGGAGTGCGTCGTCGTCGATCCGCCCAAGGCGCTCCGGGGTGAACGCGCCCTCCGCCAGCGCCTCGACCCGGCCCCAGATCGTCGAAGCGGCCTTCCCGGCCAGCTGCTGGAAGACGATGGACCGGGCCAGGGCGCGGAAGGGGTCCGGATCGGGCGGGGCCAGGCGGACGGGCCCCACTGCCTCGACCACCGGGCCGAAGCGGGGGTGGGCCCGGAGCCGTTCGGAGGCTTCCGGCCAGACGAACTCGTCGTCGGGCGAGCCCCACGGATCGGGATCGGGACTCGGATCTGGAGCTGGACCTGGACCTGGACCTGGATCCGGACCTGCGTCGGGCAACGGGGTCACGACCCTTCCGCGAGTCGGAAGAGGTCACGCTGCTCGTGATGCCGGACCCTCGGCCCTTCGGGCTCACGGGCACCCAGCTTCGCCATGGCCTCGGCGACGGCCTCGTCCCGGATGGGTCGGAGGGCCGCGGGGGCGCCGAGCCTGGCAAGGCCGCGCGCGAGCACGATCCCCAGTCGCTCCATCGGTCTCGACTCGGTCCGGTCGCCGTCGAGGATTCCGGGCCGCAGGATGTGGACGGCTCGGAACGGAAGCGTTTCGACCGCCTCCTCGACCTCGCCCTTTAGGCGCGAGTAGAAGGCCCGGGCCCGGGGGTTCGCGCCCATGGCCGAGACCAGGACGAGGGTCCGCACCCCGTTCTCGGCCGCGGCCCGCGCCGCTTCCACCTGGTAGTCATGGTCGACCCGACGCTGGGCTTCCTTGCTCCCGGCCATGGCCAGCGTCGTGCCCAGCGCCGAGAAGAGGACGTCGCCCCGGAGCCGGTCGTGCCAGTCGCCCGGGACGTCGAAGTCGACGAGGTGTTCGATGGCGCTTCGGCCGGCGGCGGCTGCGCCGGTGGACCGTCGCTGGAAGACGTGGACCTCGGCGTACTTCGGGTCGGATAGAAGCCTCGGCACGAGCCGGCTTCCCACGAGCCCGGTGCCCCCGATGACGCAGGCCACGAGGCCTTCGTCCGGCCCGCCGTCCGGCTTCGCGCGTTGCTCGTCCCGGGCCGTCACTCCGCTCCTCCGGCGTGGTCGTGGTCGTCGTGGTGATCGTGGTGGTCGTCGCGGGCCCCGAACCGGAGGCGAACGCCGGCGTTCAGCGTGAAGCCGTCGAGGGGCGTCCATGGATCGACAATGGGAAGCCCCGAGCCCTCGGGTCCGGGGCGGAGAAGGGGGTCCCACCGGGTCTGTCGCACCCCCAGCAGGTTCTCGAGGTTCAGGAAGACGCTCCAGCGCTCCATTCGCATCTCGCCCAGGATTCCCGCATGGAGCCAGGCGCGTCCTTCGTCGCGCCAGGGGTTGTCGTCGAGGGGCTGCCTGCCGGTGTGGTACAGCTCGAGCCCGAGCAGCCCGCGATCGTGATCCTCCCAGACCGCCACGAGCCCCAGGGTGTGACGGGGTGTCAGGGGCACGCGGCGGTCGACCTCGCCCGGTGCGGCAGGACGCTCCGCACCGACGAGGAGGTAGCTCCCGGTCAGCGTGATCTCGCCCGCCCGGTAGCGCAGCAGGAGCTCGGTGCCCCGGGTCCTCGCCGTCCCGGCCACGTTCGCGATCTCGGGTCCCTCGCTGCCCTGGACCAGGCGGACCGGGTCCCGGGCCTCGTGCGCGAAGAGCGTCGCCGCGGCCTCGACGCTTCCCCAGCTCCGCGAGGCGTCGATGGAGGTGCCGCGTCCCCGTTCGGCCCTGAGGTCGCCAATGGCGGCCACGCCGACCAGCCCTCCCGCCTCGACCTCGTCCAGGAGGGGCGTGGGGGCCAGGAAGCCGCCCCCGGCCGAGGCGCGAAAGGTCCACGCACCCGACCGGTGAAGAACCGAAAGCCTGGGGCTCAGGTGGCCTCCGTACCGGTCGTGTCGATCCCACCGGAGGCTCCCCGCCACCGTCCAGTCGGCCGAGAACCGGATCTCGTCCTGGGCGAAGAGCGCCGGCACCGAGTGCTCGAAGTCGAGGGGCTCCCCTCGCCCGGGGGCGATCCGGTGACGGAAGCGGTCGCCCGCCCAGGCCGCGCCGAACACCCAGGTGTGGGCACCCGTGATGCCCGACACCCCTGCCTCGAGGAAGCGTGCGCTCCGAAGGCCCGAACCCGCTCCGGCGCCGGTGCCGGAGGGAGGCGCCTGGAAGCCGATCGCGCCGAAGGCTCGGTCGAAGTCATGCTCCATCAGGGAGCCGCGCAGGTCGACGAAGGCATCGCCCCCTCCGGACAGTCGCAGGGGCCGGCGCATGTGGACCCCGGCGTTGAGACGGGTCCCGTCGAGCCGGTCGACGAAGGCGCGTCCGGGGGCCACGCTCGCGGGCGGCAGGAACACGCCGGGCAGGGTGCCTCCCCCTCGCTCCTCGGTCATGGCGCCCACCGTCAGGAGTGCCTGGGCCCCGCGCTCGCCCTGGTGGAAGGCACGCAGGCGAAGGGTGCCTCGCTCGTGCGAGGGGAGGTCGGCCCAGCCGTTCCCGTCGACGTCGCGGGCCTCCTGCCGGTGGAGCCCCCCGATGGCCGATGCGCTCCACCCGTGCCCGAGCGGCGCCTCGGCATAGCCGACGAAGTCGAGCCCGGCCCTGGAGGTGGCGTTCGCGATGAACTCCGCGGCGGGCTCCTCGCCGGGTCGCCGCGAGACGAGGTTCACGACCCCGCCCATGGCCTGGCCGCCGTACAGGGCCGACGCAATCCCCTTGATCACCTCGACCTGCTCGAGATCGGCAGGGGGAATCTGGAGCACCCCG
>JBJHBX010000150.1:0-6768 GCA_050485725.1 Gemmatimonadales bacterium
ATGGACGAGGTGATCTTCGAAGAGTTCAAGGGGACCGGCAACATGGAGCTCGTGCTGGACCGGCACATTGCCGACAAGCGGATCTTCCCCGCCATCGACGTGAATCGCTCGGGCACCCGGCGCGAGGAGCTCCTTTTCAGCGGCCCCGAGCTCAACCGGGTCTACCTGCTCCGGAACTTCCTCGCCGACATGCCCGCGGCCGACGCCATCGAGTTCCTGATGGACCGCCTGAAGCGCACGAAGACGAACGCCGAGTTCCTGGAGTCGATGCAGTCGGGGTGAGACGGGGCGCAGGATGGGAGGGAACCGCCGCGGAGTGAGCCCGAGGGTCCGGTGGACCCGGGTCGCACGGACGGTCGCCCTCCTCGCGTGCGCGGGTTCGGTCGGGGGCTGCGAGCCTCCACCGCCGGAGGCCGACTTCCTGCGGGCCACGGAGCCGGCCCACCGCATCGAGATCACGCCGTGGGTCGTTCTTGGTGAGGCTGTCGGAAGCGGGATGATCGAATCCGATGCCCCGCGCGTCGCGAGTGACGGGAACGGGCTCCGCTTCGCCCTCTTCCGGGTCGACCAGGGCTCACTTCGATTCGCTCGGGACCTTCCTGGGGCGCGTCGGAGCCCCGGGCGACGGGCCCGGCGAGCTCCGGAGCGTTCGGGATGTGCAGTGGCTCCACGACGAGATCCTGGTGCTCGACGCCATCGGACCGCGCCTCACGACGTTCGCACCGAACGGTGACCTCCTCCGGACCACCCGGCTCGCCGCTCCCTCCGGTCCGTTCGTGGTCGCGGGCGACTCGACGGTGGTCGTGGCGGCCATGGGCCAGGCCCGGGAGCAGGCGGGGGTTCCCCTTCATGAACTGTCGATGCGATCCGGGGAGCCGGCCCGGCACTTCGGTGCACCCGACCGCCCCGCGTACGCCGGCGATCCGTCGCCCGGATCGGTGGGCCCGGGGCAGTCGGCCCGGCCCGGACGCCTCTGGTTCAGTGCGCGCGACGGCCAGGGGCGACCTTTCTTCCGGGCCGTCGACCTTCGCACGGGCCGCGTAACGGGTCCCGACTTCCGGGCCCCGGAGCACATGGGCGTGGAACCGTCTCCGGGCGGGGAGCGACGCATCGAGGTCGAGGCAAGGGGCCGCTACTTCGAGTCCATCGTCGAGGTGTACGACCTGGGGTCGGGTGATCGACTCGCCGGCAGGACCTTCGATCGGGGTGCGGGGATCACGCTCGTGGCGGGCGTGGTGGTGATCCACTCCGTTGAAGATGGGCCGGAGGGCGGGCCCCGGCTCGTCCTTCACAGGGTTCGGCTCGTGCCGGGCGGGTGAGCCGGTCGTCGTGGCCGAAATGGCCCTCTCCTGAGCGTTCGCAGGGATGAGTTCCCGCGACCGCTGACGTCAATTATCTCACTTGACGTCACTTGCAAGGGCCGGTATTTTCTTCCGAGGGCAAGACCTTTGCGTGGGAGGAGATCATGGGTACCCGAAAGAACCTGCCGCTACGACTTGACCCCGACCTGCATGAGGAGCTGCGCGAGGTGTCGGCGGCGATCGGTTCGACCATGGTGGATGTGGTGCGCGATGCGCTCAGGGACTATCTGCCACGGGCCGCCGAGCAACGTGCCAGGGAAATGGAGACCAGGCTCGCACGGCTCCGAGTCATCGCAGGGGGTCGGAACGCCATGGAGTCCGCCATCACGGCGGCGGCCAGGGCCGAGGCGGAGACCCCAGACCTGTTTGAGGACCAGGCGGTCATCGAAGATGTCCGGCGCGGGAAGCGTTCGCCCCTCACCACCAGCGTAAGAAAGTCACTTGGCTGACTGGGACGCGAATTCGGCCCAACTCCAGGCGAATCTCGCCCGCGTCCTGACCGCAGCGCTGAGCCACGCTCAGAGCCGAAGGCCTCCGACCCCCGGCCTGGCCAGGGCATGGCACCCGGAGATCCTCAGGAAGCTTGGAGCCCCCAATCCAGCATTTGTTGGAGCCTTCCGGGGCGAAGCGGGGCTGGAACACATCGGGGTCCGCGTTGCCGACTGCTGGGGAGTTCAGCCCAGCGGGGTCAAGGACGCCGTGAACGGGTTCATCGGCGATCTCAAAGGCGCTCTCGCCAAGTTGGACAAGGAGATCCCCGCAGGAGGTCTGCCGGAGACCGACGACGCTCTGGAAGCGGTAGTAACCACAGCGGCTCTGGCGCATGCGAGGTGGGTACAGATCCACCCGTTCGCCAACGGCAACGGACGCACAGCGCGTCTGTGGGCAAACTGGGTGCTCATGCGGTTCAGGATCCCGCCGTTCGTGACACTTCGGCCGCGCCCGGCAGGAGATGCCTATGCCGAGGCGGCCCGCCGTGCCCTCTGCGACGGCGACTACGAGCCCACCATCGCACTGTTCTTTCAGCTGCTCGACGAGTTTGTGGCCTGAACGGGTGGTGCGACCGGGTCTCGGGCATCTCACCACCCGATCGTCGACCAGATCTGGACCAGCGCGCAGCGTGCGGAGAGCACGTCACCGCCGCGGTAGCTGGACCGGAGTTCCGCAGGCACCGCGGCGATGGTCGGGTAGATCTCGATGCCTCGGATCTCGCGCTGGGAAACGATCTGGCTCAGCCGATCCGCGCCTCCGAACGCCATGATCCGGGGACTCGTACGAAACGCCATGACCGGCAGGCGGATGTGATCGAGGTAGTACAGGATGCATCGGCCGACCTGGGGCGTGATCTGGTCGTCGTGCTCGAGAATGACTCCAGGGACCCTTTGGAAGAGCTCCGCGGGGTTGCTCGCATCGGCGAGGGCGATGTGCACCGGGTCGAGGAACGTCGCACGCGAGTCCCCGTATTCGGCGCGGCGCCGTTCGAACTGCCTCCGGCCGACCTCGTCGCCGCGGGAGGTTACGGTCACCTCCAGTTCATCGAGTTCAATGGCACGGCGCTCGAGCTCGACCTCGACGATGACCTCGCCGCGTTCCACAAGATCCATGACCTCCGAGCTCCAGCTCTGGTAGCCGAACTGCTCCACGTGGATGCGGATCTCGCCTGCACGTCGGGCCTGGAGCCGGAAGCTGCCGTCCGAGCGCGTGAGCCCCACGACGTCCGGCGCGCTCTCGTCCTCCATCGCGATCGTCACCCGTGCCTGGCCCACGGGAAGCCCGGTCTCTGCCGCGATCACCGTGCCCCGGACCTGCTGCGCCGAGGCCGTGCCGTAGGTCAGCAGAACGGCCGGAAGGCACAGGATCAGGGAAAGCGCGCGGGCCCCGAGCTTCCGTCGCGCACGGGCGCTGCGTCCCCCTTTTCGGGGAATATGAGTGCCTTGCACTTGCGGTCTCCCGGTCCGGTACGAGGGGCTCGCCCGCGATCGCGAGGCGCCTCGGCTGGAGCACGTACCCGTGCAGAGTGGACCGGCTGGCCAGATCCTGTCAAACGCAACGGACTGTGGAGTTCGCGGCCGACCGCTTTGTTTGACCTCGCCGACAAAGGGCCGCATGGTGACGGAGTGGCGGCACTCCAACCCGTTCCGATGGATTTCGCTTGCTCCGTATCGAACCCCTCGAAGACCCGCCCGAACGCGTGACCGGATGGGTCGCCCGATTCCTCCTTTGTGGTTGGGTGTCCGCCTCCCCGGCGGGCGCCCAGGAGCGCGTGATTCGGTAATGCGAGGCCCCCTGCCCGATCCGCGCCGAGCGCGTGATCACGTTTGGCGAGGAAACCGGCCCGGGGTACGTGGGCACGCCCGTGGGAGTCGTGCAGCGATCCGACGGCACATGGGTGGTGGCCGATCGGGAGGATCAGAACCGGCTCAAGGTGTTCGGGCCCGACGGCCGCTTCCTGCGCAGCGTGGGAAGGGCCGGTGACGGGCCGGGGGAGTTCTGGACTGTCAACCACCTGGCCCTCCTTCCTGGCGACACTATCGAGGTCTACGATCTCGGCGGCAGGAGGATCCGGCACTTCGGGCCCCGGTTCGAACCTGCATCCATCACGCGGCTCCCGGGATTCCTGGCCACGAGCATGCGACGAACCCCGGATGGACGCCGAGTCGTGAACGCCGTTGTCGCCCATCCCTCGGGGATCGGCCTGCCCCTTCACCTGCTGAGTGGGGACGGCGAGATCCTGGCCTCGTTCGGTTCGGATCCGCCCATCGAGGACCCGAGGGACTCGCCTCGCCGCTTCTTTTCGTTGACCCCCCGTGAAACCGTCTGGGCCACGAGGCATTCCGAGTACCGCCTGGAGGAGTGGGGCTGGGGAGGACAGCGCATTCGGTCGCTGCTTCGACGCGCCTATTGGTTCAGCAGAGATGGTGAGCGTCAACTCTCTCCCGACGGTGTGCCCAACGCTGGTGTCCGCGCGATCCGCGAAGACCGGGAGGGTCGCCTCTGGGTCGTGGCGCTCGTGCCCGGTACCGATTGGGAATCGGGCGTGGAACCTCGGCAGGAGCAGCTCACCGGCGAGATCGTGACCGGAATCACGAACATGGAACGCGCCTTCGACACGATCATCGAGGTGATCGACCCCGACTCCGGCCGCATCCTCGGCTCGCAGCGCCTCTCCGTGCCGGTGCAGGGGTTCGTGGACGACGGACGCGTCTACGCCATCGAGATCACCCCCATCGGTGACCACCGCATTTCGGTCTGGAAGCTGGGGCTGCCGGGCTGGTGACGGAGGGATCGGAGCGGCGCCGGTGGAAGACGCTTGACATTTTATCCCCGGGGGGGGGGTAGGATGGACCATCCCGGGTCCTTCAGAGTTCTTGCTCGCGTGACCGCGCGGAGCGAAGACCCTTCCCCATTCGCGGAGGCATCCATGACCACTCGCTCCATTCCCCCATCAGCGGCTTTCTGGCTCGTCGGCTTCGTAGCACTCCTCTTGCCCTCTGCGGCAGCGGCCCAGCTTCCGGACTGCCACTACTGCGACTACTATACTCATGGTTGTGCCTGGTGCATCTTCCACGCTGGAGAGACCAACGCCACCTACGATGACTGCACGCAACCTGAGTGCTGGGCCTGCGCTCTCGGCGACCCCTGCGGAGAAGAGGTCGCATGGAGCGGCGACGAGGAGGAAGAGGCTTCGGTGCTCCTTGCCCGATGGGTCGATTCGTGGGGAGAATCCGATGAGACGCTCGCCGAGGATGCCCCGCGAGCGGCGCTTTCGATGGCACGGGTCCGCAGCGCCCTTGCCGAACTCAAGCTCGCGGTCGTAGGAAATCGAGTGGTGAGCTGCTCAGGGAGGGTCCTGGCTGTACTCGATTGGGAGACCCTTCGCTTCAGCCCCCTCGAACCGGTCTCCGGCTGAGCCGTGGAGTCGTTTGAGGGCTCGCTAGCCTCCATCGGAATCGCCCTCGTGATCGGTGCCGCGACCGGTTGCGGCAGTGATGGCGACATCAACCTGCCAGGGGGAGCGGAACCAGGCTCAGTCCCCTCGCTTCTGTACGCGATGGGCTTGGAAGGAGACGCATTCGCGTTCGGCGCCCCCGTCGCCGCCCGTTTCCTGGACGAGTCGCGCATCGTCGTTGCGGACATGCTCCCCCCCTCAGTGCTGATCGTGCATGTCTCCGACGGCATGGTCGAGCGGGTCATGACGGCAGGCGACGGCCCGGGAGACGCAAGGATGCCGGAGACGGTGGGACTATCCCCTAGTGACGACGAGTTCTGGGTCTCTGATCGTGTGCTCTCCCGGGTGACTCTGGCTTCGATCGAAGCACCTCGCGAGTTCCGGACCCTCGGGTTCATGGATTTCCTCTTTGATCCACCTTTCAGGGCAGCGGGTCCTCTCGCGATGCTTGCCGACGGATCCATGCTGGTCGCCGCATCGGGTATCGAGGTGCCGCACCTCTTCCCCGATACGGCGGTCACCTATCCGCTTCTCGTTGCAGATTCCCTGGGGAAAGTGGTCGACACCCTCGGTGTCTCCCCCCCTCACCACGCGCTGTCGTTCATGTTGCCGCGGCCGGAAGGTGGGTTCCTTCAGATTCGGAGCTTTCTCCCTTCCTCTCCCCTCCTGTCGGTGGACCCACTTGGGCGTTACGTGGGTGTCCTGGATCGGTGGAACGCCTTGGGATCCGGGGGCGGGAGGATCACCATCTACGACGTGGAGTGTGGATGTGAGGCCCGAACCATGGTTGCACCCGGTACTGCCATACCCGTCACGGACTCCGTGGTGGGAGCGGTCGTAGGGGCCATGGTGGAGGGTTCGGAGACGGCGGCCGCATGGCCTGGCGGAGCCTCGGCGTTCATCGATGCACTGGTCGCACGCCTCCCTCGACCCCCAACGCTTTCGCCGGTCGCTGACTTCGTTCTCGACCGGCAGGGCCGGCAGTGGGTCGGCCTTCGTCGCGACTCGGCCTCCGATCCAACGGGGCTGGACTGGATGATGGCTGATCCCGATGGGCAGGAGTGGTCAGCCGTAGCGTTTCCGGAGCCAGTGTCGAGGGTGCTCGATGCCTTGGGTCCCCTGGTGCTGGTCCTCAGGCTGGGCACCCTCGGGGAGCCCTCGCTGGCCGTGTATTCGCTGCCCGATAGCTGAGGCCTCTTCGAGGCCGCACTGGACCCAAGCACGGCCCCGCCTTTCCCGACGGGAAACGGGGGCCGTGTCCCAGTCTGGCCGCTGGACCTCGCCGGTCGCTGGACCTCGCCGGTCGGTGACCGCGGCCGGCGCCTACCGCCCCCCCAGCGCCTCGCGGTAGCGGGGGTTCACCACCCACTCCTCCCCGTCGAAGACCTTCACATCCCAGGGGAAGATCACCGTGGCGTCGGTCTCGAGGGCGTGGTAGTCCGGGCGATAGCCGCGGGG
>JBJHBX010000151.1:0-6739 GCA_050485725.1 Gemmatimonadales bacterium
CTCCTTGCCGTGAACGACCGGCGACACCTCGGGGATGAAGCCGTGAACGGCCCGATCTCCAACACCCTGATGCTCCTCGTGACCGCGGTCACCGTCGTTCTGGGCGCCTCAGGCGTGATCCGCGCGGCCTACGCGGCGGTCGGGGCGGGAACACCTCCGGAGCCCCTCGTCCTCGGCGCCGGGACCGCGGTGGCCGTCCTCCTCGCGTTCCCGGTGGGGAACGCCGTCCTCCGCCGACGGAAATGACCCCGGTCAGGGCCCGCCGGTCCGTTCGCGCTCGCAAGGGTCTTGTCAGCTTCTTGCAACGCACCATAGAATGCCGCTCATCATGAAACGTCGAAGCTTCCTCCAGGCCACGGCGAGCGCCGCGGCCCTCGTCGCCCTCGCCGATACGCGACGGCTCTTCGAGGACCGGATCGGGACGCTGGCCGCCGCCATGCCGGGCGACCCCCTGGGGCACCTCGCCGACGCCTACCTGCTGGCGCCGGGAACGCGCTACCTGAACCACGGCTCGATCGGCACGATTCCCCGGGTCGTCCACGAGGCCCGCATCGCGTACCTCGAGATCTGCGAGTCGAATCCCCACCTCTACATGTGGGAGGAGCCGTGGCGGGAGCCCGTGGAAGAGGTACGCCGGGACGCCGCCGCGCTGGCCGGCTGTGACCCCTCCGAAGTCGCCCTGACGCACAACACCACCGAGGCCTTCGGGCTCCTGGCGGCGGGGCTCGACCTGGCTCCCGACGACGAGGTTCTCTTCAGTTCGCTCAACCACCCCGGTGCGAGCGCACCCTGGTTCCACCAGTCGGATCGGCGCGGCTTCACGGTGCGCCGCTTCGACTTTCCGGTGACCGACCTGCCGGGACTGACGGAAGCCGACGTCGTGGAGCTTCACCTCCGCGAGATTCGCGATCGCACCCGGGTCCTCGTCTTTCCGCACGTGGACAACATCGTGGGGCTCCGCCACCCGGTCGAAGCCCTCGCGAGGGGCGCCAGGGCCCGGGGCGTCGAGTTCGTGGCCGTGGACGGCGCGCAGGCCCTGGGGATGCTCCCGGTGTCGCTGGGGGCGCTCGGGGTCGACGTGTATGCCGCGAGCCCCCACAAGTGGCTGCAGGCGCCCAAGGGAACCGGCTTCCTCTACGTGCGAAGCGAGTGCCAGCCGCGCATCCACCCGTCGTGGGTTACCGCAAGGCAGGCGGGATGGGCGGGCACGGCCCGCGTCTTCGAGGACTACGGCACCCGGAATCTGCCCGAGGTGCTCGCCCTGGGAGACGCCATCCGCTTCCACCGGACCATCGATCCGGCGGAGCGCGAAGCCCGGCATCGCCGCAACTGGGTCTCCATGCTCGCCGTCGCCGATGCCGTCCCCGGGCTGACCTGGCGCTCGTCGCGGCGCTGGGAGCTCTCCGCCTCGCTCGCCTTCGTCGGTACCTCGAACGGAGATCCGATGGCCGCGTCGGATCGCCACTTCGCGGAACACGGCGCCGTGTACCGCCCCTTCCGGACCCAGGGGATCACCGGGGCCCGGCTCTCGCCGAACCTCCAGACGACTTCGGCCGAGATCGCGCAGGTCGTGGAACTCCTGGCCGACTGAGGCGTCGGCGCCCCGGGCTCGCCTTCCCGCCGGCCTCCCGACTCAGCCCCCTCCAGCCGGTCCGGTGCCCGGGATCGTCGCCCCCTCCCCGCCCTCGGGCCCCTGGGTTGTGCGGCTCTGCCGCTGCGGTGTCTGCCCCAGGTTCACCGAGAAGGAGAGCGTCACCATCCGGCTCGGCTGGGTGGAGCGCGATCGCTGCGTGAAGGTGGGGTCGACGATCTCCGAGTCGAAGCGGTTCAGGTTCAGCGGGTCGGTCACGCCGAGGGAGACGCTGCCGCGGCGCTCGAAGAGCTGCTGCCGGAAGGCGACCTGGGTCATCGTGAACCCCGAGGACCGCCCCTGGAGCATCCCCTGCGATGGGAAGTGGTTCGCGAACACCTGCGCCGTGAGGTCGTCCGACACGCGGACGCCGAGGTTCCCGCCCAGGCTCCAGAACCAGGCCGATCCAGTCAGCCCGGGCCGGATGTTCGTGCCGTCGCGGGTGTCGCGGTAGACGCCAAGGCTCGTGGAGCCGCTCAGGCGACCCACCGGGCGCAGCGAGAGCGTCAGGTTCGTTCCCAGCGCGGTCGAGGTGGCGGTGTTCTCCCAGCGGCTCGTGGCCACGCCCTCTTCATCCACGGAACGGATCCGTTCCCAGACGTTGGTCGAGCGACGGTAGTAGGGCGCCACCCGCACGGTGCCCCGGTCGGTGTTGACCGTCAGGTCGAGGGTGTACGAGCTCGTGTAACTCGGCTCGAGGTCGGGGTTCCCGAAGAAGCGATTGAGGGGATCGGTCGGCGGAACGAAGGGGTCCAGGTACGAGGGGGGCGGCCGGCTGATGCGGCGCGCGTAGAGGAGGCGGAGCGTGCGTCCGGGTCGGACTTCGAACGACACGTTGCCGCTGGGGAAGAGGCTCGTGTAGCTCCGCTCGAAGCGGTCCTCCTCGACCCGGGAATCGAAGGTCGTCGTGCTGTGCTCCGCGCGCAGACCACCCTGGGCCCTGAAGCGCCCCCGGGTCACCGCCCAGGTGCCGTAGAGCGAGTGGAAGAACTCCTCGTACTCGAAGCTCGAACGCGTCTCGGACGCGGGGTCCGACTCCACGGGATACGCGAAGATGCGCAGCAGGTTGTCGTTGTCCTGGTCCCGACGCCAGGCCCGATAGCCCACGTCGAGGCGCCCGCCCCGGAATTGGGTGAAGTAGTCGGTCTGGATCGAGAGGTTGCCGTTGTTCGCGTCGATGTCGTTCAGCCTGAGTTCGGGGGGAGGCGTCGGACCGACCCCCCCCGAGGGCTCGAAGAGCTGGAGGCCCACGTTCCCGCTCTCGTTGCCGCCTCCGGTATAGCGGCCGTCGATGGTCAGCTCGCGGCGCTGCGGCTCGAACACCTTCCGGAAGCCGCCGGCAAAGTTGTAATTCCCGAAGCTTCCGGTCCGGGCGTTCTCGCGGCGGTAGCGCTCCCGCACGTCGTCGTCGTCCGCGATGATCGCGTAGTTCGTGAGGCCGTCGACATCGCTTCCACTGTGAAAGAGCCATGCGTTCGACCAGAGCGTCGCCCCTTCACCCACGTTCAGCTCGGCGGTCCAGTCCAGGTTCCACCCGTTGCCGCGGTTCTCCGACGTGGTCGTCTGCTCGATCGAGGTGATTGGCACCATGAGCAGGTTCCGCCGCAGGTCCCAGCTCTCGAACTCCATCGTGGAGCGGTTCACCGACCCTCCCGAGAAGAGCGTCAGCCTGCCACGCTGCACGTTGAATCGACCCGAGAGCGCCTGGCGCCCCCGGCTCGAGAAGTGCGTCGAGATGCTCCCGCTGAGCCCGATCTGGACGTCTTCACGGAGCACGATGTTCACGATTCCGCCCATCCCCTCGGGATCGTGCCGCGCCGACGGGTTCGGCATGACCTCGACGCGGTCCACCCGGTCGCCGGGAAGCTGCCTCAGAAAGGTGGCGAGCTGCTCCCCGCGCATGGGCGTCGGTCGACCGTTCAGGTGGATCGCCACCGCCTGGTTTCCGCGCAGCCGGACGTTGTCGTTCACGTCGACCTCGAGTTCGGGCACCGCGCGCAGCACGTCGACGGTGGTCCCCACCTCGGCCACGGGCATCTGCCGGGCGTCGTAGATCGTCCGGTCGGCCTCGACCACCACCGTGGGTCGGTCCACCTGCGCCTCGACGCCGTCGAGGACCACCGGCGCCGTCTCGAGCCGGATCGCGCCCAGTTCCACCCGGGGTTCCGCGGCCGTGATCTCCAGGGGTTCGCTGCTCCTCGACAGGTACCCGATGCGACCCACGTGGAGCAGGTAGCGCCCCACGGGGAGGCCTTCCACCCGGAACCCACCCGAGGCGTCGGTCAGCGCACCGGTCACGAGGCTCGAGTCCGCGGCCGATCGAAGGGTGATGGCCACGGTGGCCAGTGGGCGGTCGTCGGCGTCGACGACCCGCCCCGAGATCCGGCCCGGATCTGCCGACTGCAAGGGGGCGAGGGCGGCCGCACCCTCGGCTGCAAGGAGGAGCGCTGCCACCGCACAGAGGAGGTGCATGGCCCGCCGCACGCCGGCGCGGCGCGCCGGGGCATCGTGTCCGATCATGGTTCGGGTCCCATCAGGGGGGGCGAGGAATACCGCATCCCACCCCCATGGGACGCGCCAGCTGCGACGAGGGTTGCCGTAGAACAACCCACCCCATCCTGGTTCGATCTCTACGTGTACGCAAGTGAATGCGAAAACCCCGGCCCCCTCGACGTGAGGGGACCGGGGTTCCGCTGGTTGGCGAGCCGGTCAGTCTTCGGCCGGCACCCCGCCTCGCATCCCCGGAGAAAACCCGGGGAGAACCGGCTCAGCCCAGCGCGTCCCAGTGCTCCTCCATGCGGCGCCGCATGGCCGCATCGGGGAGCGCTCCGCGGGCGGCGGCCGCGTTGTCCTCGAGGTTCCGGACCTGCGTGGTTCCCGGAATCGCCACCGTCACCGCCGGATGGGAGAGGTTGTACTTGAGGAAGTACTGGCCCCAGGTCACGGCACCGATCTCGGCGGCCCACGCCGGAAGCGCCACGTCGGAAACGGTCGGGAAGAGGTTCCTTCCGCCGCGCCCGCCGAAGGGCACGTTCAGCATGACCGCCATCCCCTGGTCCTGCGCCAGCGGGAGGATCGTCTCGGCGGCGCCGCGGTTCCCGATGGAGTAGTCCACCTGGATGAAGTCCATCGGCTCGCTCCGCATCAGTTCGGCCATGCGCTCGTACTGGTTCTCGTTCGAGGTCGAGACCCCGTAGTAGCGGAGACGCCCGGCCTCCTTCCACTCGCGCAGCAGCGGGAAAAGCACGTCGGTTCCGTTCAGGTTGTGCACCATCATCAGGTCGATGGTCTCGATGCGCAGCCGGTCGAAGGCGTCGCGGAGCTGCGTGAGCCCCGCCTCGGCGTCGTTCTGGGGCGCCGTGCACTTCGTGGCGATGAAGAACTGGTCGCGGTTCCCGAGCTCTTCCAGGATCCCGCCGATGACGAGTTCGGCCTGGCCGTAGCCCCGGGCCGTGTCGATGACCGTGAGCCCCAGCTCGGGCATGCGGCGGATCACGTCGCGCCTGACCGCAATGTCCGCGGCCTCGCTCACGCTGTACTGGTTCGTGCCGAGGCCGACCACCGGAATGCGCTCGCCGGTCTTCGGGATGGCGCGGGTGATCAGGTCCTGCCAGCCGAGGGGCGTACGCGCCGCCCCGGGGAGCCCCGAGGCATCGAGCACCGAGGCCCCGAGGGGGGAGGCGCCGAGGGCGGTCCTGCCGAGCGCCAGCCCTACGCCGGCCATGAGCCCGGCGCGGAGGGCCTCGCGCCTGCTGATCGCGGAAGAGGGAGAGGTCATGCGATAGCTCCGATTCTGGGGTTCCGACGGATCCGCGAGGGATCCATTCCTCGCAGGCGGGTAGTAGTTCCCGCGGCAGCGCAGGGTTCCCGCGCCTCCAGACGAGGGTGCTCGAAGCCCGGAAAGTGTTGAGAACCGGACATCCCAGGCCATGGCGAAGCTCAAGCTCGACCTCCACGACATCTACAACCGCGGCGGCCGCATCGACAGCGAACTCGAGCGCGTCGTCGCCGAAGCGGTCGAGAAGCGCATTCCCCTGGTGGAGATCATCCCCGGCAAGGGGAGCGGGCAGCTCAGGAAGCGGGTGCTCCGGTTCCTGCAGCAGGGCCGGATCAAGGCCCTCTACCACCGGGTCGAGAAGGACGCGAAGAACCACGGCCGCCTCTTCGTGCACTTCCGGCATTGATGCGACTCCCCCGCCTCCCCTGCCCCCTCGCTCGACCCCGCTGCGGGCGCCTTCGCCCTGCTGCCGCCGCAGGGGTTGTGGCCGCGGTCATGGTCTCGGGATGCGGGGCAGCGGAGCCGGTGGTGCCCGGCGTCACGGTCCGGGACTTCGACATGATGGCGGACACCGCGGTCGTCCTGACCGACGACCGTCAGCCCCTCCTGGTCCTCGTGGCGCTCCGCGGCGCGAGCGACCCGGTCGATGAGGACGAGGCGCGGCCCCGCCGCTGGCGCCGGTCCCCTTCACCGGCACAGCCGGGCATCCGGATGGCCTCGGTGGTCCCGGCCCCTGCCCTCCCGGACGGCAGCGCCTCCACCGGCACCGCCGCGCGCCCCGTGACCCGCATCGTGACGCTCCCGGCGTGGGGGCGGTACGTCACGCACCTGAGGGTGGCCGGCGACCGCATCTTCCTGGGAGGGGCCACCGGTGGGCTCGCCGTGCTCGACCGCGACGGAGCGCGGATCGCCGAACTCGAGATCCGACGCACGGTTCCCCGCGCCTTCGCACCCGCTCCGGATGGGGCCGTCTACTTCCCGTCCTCGCGCTTCGCGCACTTCCATACCGAGACGGCCGGCCCGGGCGGCCAGGCCGCGCGCCCCTTCCTGCGCCGGGTCGAGCCCGAGCCCCCCACCGTTTCACGGGCCCGCTCCGGCCCCGGCCTCGACCCGGTCATGGTCGTGGACCGCAGCGGGGTCCTGCACCGGTTCAGCAACCGGAGCGGGGTACTCACGAGCCACGTTGCATCGGGGGAGCAGGTGGCGACGACCCACCTGCCCGAGCGGGTGCTGTCGCGCGCGATCGCCTCGACCCGCTCCTCGGTGGGGCGCCCTGGAGGGCCCATCGCCACCGGGATTCGCCTGGGATGCGACGGCGAGGTCGTGCTGAC
>JBJHBX010000152.1:0-6736 GCA_050485725.1 Gemmatimonadales bacterium
GGGTACATCCGCGGACGACGGGGCTCCCACACCCCCTCCCTCGCCTGTCGAGGGAGCACGCGATCGTGGAGCGCAGCGAAGGGCGGCGCTCCGGAGACGAGCCCCCGGAGGCGCCACCTCGTGACCCGGCTGGAAGCACTCCTGCAGGAGGGCACCGCGCTGGCCGTCGTCGGGATGGCCGGCCGGTTCCCCGGCGCCCCGAACGTCCGCAGGTTCTGGCACAACGTCCGCGAGGGGGTCGAGTCGATCCGCCGGCTCACCCACGAAGAGCTCCGCGAGCGCGGCGTCCCCCCCGAGCTCCTCGACGACCCTGCGTACGTACGGGCGGCGGCCGTCCTGGAGGGGATGGATCACTTCGACGCCGGGTTCTTCGGGTTCAGTCCCCGCGATGCATCCATCCTCGACCCGCAGCACCGCCACTTCCTGGAGGTCGCCTGGGAGGCTCTCGAGGATGCAGGGCACCCGCCCGAGCGGTTCCCCGGGCCGATCGGGGTCTTCGCGGGGTCGGGCACGAATGCCTACTTCTGGGCCAACCTCATGACCAACCCGGAGCTCGTCCGGGACGTCGGGTTCTTCCTCCTGCGCCACACGGGGAACGACAAGGACTTTTTGGCGACGCGGGTCTCGTACGAGCTGAACCTGACCGGTCCCAGCGTGAACGTGCAGACCGCCTGCTCCACCTCCCTGGTGGCGGTGCACATGGCGGCGCAGAGCCTCCTGCTCGGGGAGTGTGACCTGGCCCTGGCGGGCGGCGTCACCATCGAGCAGCCCCATGGTATAGGCTACCTATACCAGGAGCGCGAGATCCTCTCGCCCGATGGGCACTGCCGTCCGTTCGATGCGTCGGCAGGGGGAACCGTCTTCGGGAGCGCCTGCGGGATCGTGGCCCTTCGGCGCCTGGGCGACGCCGTCCGGGACGGGGACCGGATCCGCGCCGTCCTCCTCGGCTCCGCCATCAACAACGACGGGTCGCTCAAGGTCGGCTACCTTGCGCCCAGCGTGGACGGCCAGGCCGGGGCCATCGCGGAGGCGATCGGGGCCGCCGGGGTCGACGCGGCGACGATCGGCTACGTGGAGGCGCACGGGACCGGAACCGCCGTGGGGGATCCGATCGAGGTCGCTGCCCTCTCGCAGGCCTTCGGAACCGGAGCGACGCCCTCGCGGTGCGTCCTGGGGTCCGTCAAGTCGAACATCGGGCACGCCGACACCGCTGCAGGGGTCGCCGGGCTCATCAAGGCCGTCTCGGCCCTGGAGGCCCGCGAGCTCCCCCCCACCCTCCACTTCAGGGCACCCAACCCCGCCATCGGGCTGGAGGAGACCCCGTTCGAGGTCCGCTCCGAGCTGCGTGCGTGGGAGGGCGAGGGACCCCGGCGCGCAGGGGTCAGCTCGCTGGGGGTCGGGGGGACAAACGCCTTCGCCGTACTGGAAGAGGGCCCACGACTGATCTCGGACCCGCCCCCGCGCCGCCTCCACCTCCTTCCGCTCTCCGGGCGCACCGAGCGGGTACGCGAGGTGGCCGGGGCGGACCTCGCGGCGCACCTCGAGGCGGGTCCCGTGACCCCTTCCGAGCTGGCCGACACCGCCTGGACCCTGTCCGTCGGCCGGAGGGCCTTTCCCCTCCGCCGCGCGGTCGTGGTCGGGTCCGGGGAGGAGGCGGTGGAGGCGCTGCTGGGGGGCGACCCGGAGCGCGTCGTGTCCGGACGGGCGCTCGATGCTCCCCCCGACGTCGCCTTCCTCTTCGCCGGCGGGGGTGCCCAGCATCCCGGGATGGCGGCCGGTCTCCACGCGGACGAGCCGGTCTACCGCGCCGTGATCGACCAGGGCATCGCCCTGCTCGACGACGAGCTCCGTGCCCCGGTGCGGCGCCTGCTCCTGGGCGAGGCCGGCGGGTCCACCGCGGAAGGTCCGCACCCCGATGCCCCCGAGGCGGAACGGCCCTCGTGCGCCCTCCCGGCCCTCTTCCTGGCCCAGCTCGCCCAGGCGCGCCTCTGGAGTTCGTGGGGCATCCGGCCCGGCGCGCTGATCGGACACAGCATGGGCGAGTATACGGCGGCCTGCCTGGCCGGGGTCTTCTCCCTGGCGGACGCGCTCCGGATCGTGACAGCCCGCGGCCGCCTCTTCGAATCGCTCCCCCCGGGCGGCATGCTCGCGGTGCCCCTGTCGGAACCGGCGCTGCTGGAGCGCCTTCCCGAGGGGGTCTCCGTCGCGGCCGTGAACGGGCCCGACCTCACCGTGGCCTCCGGTCCCGCGGACCGGATCTCGGCGCTGGAGGAGCGGCTTCGGGACGAGGGGATCGAGGGGCGCCGCATCCGGATCTCGGTGGCGGCACACTCGTCCATGCTCGAGCCGATCCTGGAGCCCTTCGCCCGTGCCGTGGCCGAGGTCGAGCTCCGTCCTCCCGAACTGCCCTTCGCCTCGAACCTCACGGGGGACTGGATCACCGCGGCCGAGGCCACCGACCCCGCCTACTGGGTCCGGCACCTGCGCGAGACCGTCCGGTTCGCCGACGGGGTCCGCCGGCTGGTCGCCGACCGTCCCCGGATCCTCCTCGAGGTCGGGCCGGGACATACGCTTGCCACCCTGGCCCGCACCGGACTCCGGCGGGAGGACGCTCCGGCCGTGCTCGCCTCCATGCGGCACCCCGGTGAGGAGGGAGACGACCTGCGCGTGCAGCTCTCCACCCTCGCCCGGCTCTGGACCCTCGGGGTGGAGCCCGACTGGACGGCCTTCTTCGGAGAGGGGCGACGGCTGCGCCGCCCGCTCCCGACGTATCCGTTCGAGCACCAGCGCTACTGGGTGGAGCCGGGGAACGCCGTGCCCCTCCGGTTGTCGGGCGCGGAGGCGCGTGCCCCCGTCCCTGGCGCCACCGCGGACGGCACGCCGACCGCGCCCCAGGCCGCACCCGCGTCCGCACCCCCTGCCGATCCCATCGAGAGATGGTTCTGGGAGCACGCCTGGGAACCCGCACCCCTTCCGGACGCGGCACCCACCTCCACCGCAGGAGGGCCGAACGGGGATGCTCCGCCGGCCGATGAGGAGGGTGACCCGCTCCTCCTGGTCACGCCGGCCTCCGGCGGCCCGACCGAAGGTCCGTTTGCCGACGAGCTCACCTCTGCCCTCGGCCGGCTCGGGATCGCCGCCCTCTCCGTTCCGGCCGGGCGGCTCGCGAGCGAGCTGGAACGCCTGCGGGACTCGGAAAGGTCGCCGGCCGGGGTCGTCCACCTGGGCCTCGTCGGAGACGACCTTCCGGCGGCCCCGGAGCCCGGGAGCCGCGCGGAGGACGAGGCGATGGACCGGGCGTTCCGGACCCCGCTGGCCCTCCTCCAGGCGCTGGGAGCCGAGGCCTTCGAGCATCCCCTCCCGTTCCTCGTCCCCGCCGTCGGGCTCGAGGGCGTGAGGGCGGACGACCCCCTCATCCCATGGAAGTCCCTCGTCCTGGGTCCGGTCCGCACGGCCCCCCGCGAGATCCCCGGCCTCCACGCCCGCGCGATCGACCTCCCCCCCGAGGTGGCCCGCGATCCGCGGCGACTGGCCGTTCTCCTGGCCGGCGAGCTTCGGGATCCGTCCGCGACCCCGCTGGTCGCCCATCGGGAGGGGGAGCGACTTCGGCAGGTGGTCCGACGGCTCCCCACCCCCGCCCCCACGTCCGTCCTGCCGGTCGACCCGGCGGAAGCCTGGCTCATCACCGGAGGCCTCGGCGGGCTTGGGCTGACCTTCGCGCGGGGGCTGCTGGAGTCGGGCGTGCGACACCTGCTCCTCCTCTCCCGCTCCGGGCTTCCGCCGCGCCATCGCTGGGACACCTGGCTTCGATCCCGCCCCCCCTCGGACCGCGCCGTCCGGGGGATCCGCGCCGTGCGCGCCCTGGAGGAGCTGGGCGCAACCGTCGAGCTCCTCCCCGTGGATGTGACCGACGAGGATGGATTGCGTGCGCTCCTCGCCGCCCGACCCGCGGGCTCCCCCCCGGTCGGGGGTGTCGTGCACGCCGCCGGGGTCCTCGACGATGAACCGCTCCTGGCCCGCTCCACCGACCGGGCCGAGCGCGTCCTGGCCCCCAAGGTGCGCGGCACCATCGCGCTCCGACGCGCGCTCGCCGGCGAACCGGTCCGCATCGAAGTGCTCTGTTCCTCGCGGAGCGCCATCTCGGGGGTGCCCGGGCAGATCGACTACACGGCGGCCAACGCCTTCCTGGACGCATGGGCACGCCACTCCGCCGCGGATCCGGACCGCCGGACCGTCGCGGTGGAGTGGGACGCCTGGCGCGAGACCGGAATGGCGCACGAGCTGCAGCGGACCCCGCCCATGCCGGCCTCCCCGCCGGCGGGCACGCCCGACGGCGCCACCGGAACCCCCCGCTACCTCGATCACCCCCTCTTCCTGGAGCGAAGGGAGGGAGGCGACGGGGAGGTGTTCTACCTGGCGCACCTGCGCGAGGGCGTGCACTGGATGCTCGACGAGCACCGCCTGGAAGGGGGTCCCCCACTCATCCCCGGGGCGGGCTTCCTGGAGATCCTTCGGGCCGCGCTCGAGCTCGAGACCGGCTCGCCCCTCCTGAGCCTTCGCGACGTCCTCTTCCTGGAGCCCTTCCTCGTTCCGCCCGCGAGCGCCCGTGAGCTTGCCGTCCGCCTCCGCCCTCATGCGCCGGATCCCGACGGGGAAGCATCCGACGGCGGCGGGTTCGAGGTCGCGGTCCTCGGCCGGGAAGCCCGGGGAAGCCGTCCCGGTCGGTGGACCACGCACGTGACGGGGCAGACCTCGCCGGTCTCCCCCGCCCCCGCACCGGCCCCTGCGGCCCGGCTCGCCGAGCCCGGGCCCGAGCGAACCGGACCGGCGGGTCGCGGGCTCGAACTCGGCCCCCGGTGGACCAACCTGGCGGGCCTTTACCGCGACGGAGACCAGGCCGAGCTGGTCCTCTCCCTCCCCGAGGCCTACCGGGACGACCTCGCGGCCCACCCCCTCCACCCTGCGCTCCTCGACGTGGCCACTGCCGGTGCGCAGGAACTCATCCCCGGATTCGACGCCGGCCAGGCCTTTTACATCCCGGCGTCGTACACCCGCTTTACCCTGTATGCCTCGCTTCCGGCGGAACTCCGGAGCCATGTGCACTATCGGGGAGAGGCACTCGACGGGATGGCCGCCTTCGACGTCGTGATCACCGACCTGGCCGGTACGATCGTGGCCGAGGCGGAGGAGTTCGTGATGATCCGCGTGGCTGACGAGGCGGGGCTGGGGGAGGCGCGCGCGGCGTCGGACGATGCGACGCGACCCAACGCTCCCGCCACCTCCGCGCTGCCCGAGCCGAGCTCGGCTGCGGCCCCGGACGAACCTCCTCTGCCTCCCCTGCCCGAGGGGATCGACACCGCGGGAGGGCTCGAGGCCCTGGAACGGATCCTGGCGCACCCCGAACTCCCCCCCGTGCTGGCGGTGGTCCCCCGGGACCTGGTGGGGCTCCTGGCCGAGCTCGACCGGGCCACGCCGGCCGCCCGGGCGCCCGGAAGCGGCGGATCCATGGAGGATCCGCCCGAGGTGCAGACCCTGGTCGACGCGCTCCTGGCTCACCCCGCCGTCACCGACGCGGCGGCGGTGGCGCACCCCTGGGGCGCGGGCGAGCTCCGCGTGGTGGCCTTCGTGCAGTACGACGCACAGGCGCGCCCCACCGTGAGCGAACTCCGCAGACACGTTCGTGACCGGACACCGGACGGCCTGGTCCCCCAGAGCGTGGTCGAGCTCACCGAGATCCCCCGCGACCCCCGCGGACGCCTGGATCGGTCGCGGGTGCACGACCCGCTCGCGCCGAGGGACGACCATCAGCCCCCCAGGACCCGCACCGAGCGGCTCCTGGCCGGGATCTGGACGCGCCTGCTCGGGCTGGACCGGGTGGGGCTCCACGACAACTTCCTGGATGTGGGAGGACACTCCCTTGTGGGGATCCGCGTCCTCCTGCAGGTGGAGCGCGAGACAGGGGTCCGCCTGCACCCGAACGCCCTCACCCTCCAGACCCTGGAGCAGCTCGCCGCCGAGATCGACCGGCAGGGAGCCGAGGGCGGCGCCGAGCACGGCGCCAGAACACCCGGCGGACCCGGCGACAAGCCTTCCGACGCCGAGGATCCCGCGGGAGGGCTGGCCCGCCGGTTCCTCTCGGCGGTGAGTCGCACCGTCACCCGCCCGTCCCGCTGATCCCGCATGAACCCGTTCCACTTCGGATCGTCCACCCAGCCGCTCTTCGGGATCCACCACCCCCCTGCGGGGGTCGATACCGGGTGCGCCGTCGTGCTCTGCTACCCGGTCGGGAGCGAGTATCTGCGGGCGCACCGGGCCTACCGGCAGCTCACGAACCTCCTGGTCCGCGCCGGGGCGCACGTCCTCCGCTTCGACTACCTCGGGACGGGTGACTCGTGGGGCGATCCCGGGGATGCATCAGTCCCGCGCTGGCTCGAGGACGTGGGCGCCGCGATCACCGAGCTCCGCGACACCACCGGTTTCGAACGGCTCTCCGTGGCCGGGCTGCGCGTGGGGGCGACGCTCGCCGCACACGCCGTCTTCGACCGGGGTGAGGTGAACCGGGTGGTCCTCTGGGACCCGATCCTGGACGGAGGCGCCTGGCTCGATGCCCTTCAGGCCGACGCCCCCTACGCCCACGATGCCACCCGCGAGGGAGCGTTCCCCCTTCCCTGGCCGGAAGGCACCGTCGGGCTGGGCGGCTTTCCCCTCACCCCCCGGCTCGCGGAGGGGATCCGCA
>JBJHBX010000153.1:0-6725 GCA_050485725.1 Gemmatimonadales bacterium
GCGCACAGCCAGCCCTACGTGCCGGGGCACGAGATCCGGCTGATCGCCCGCGAGGACCGCTTCGGCCGCGGAGGCGACCACACCCCCTTCAACCGGCAGGGCTACGCGGCGGTGCGCTTCACCGAGTCACGGGAGAACTACGGCCGGCAGCACAACGTGCACGACACCCCCGACGGCATGGACTTCGACTACCTGGTCCGCAACGCGAGGTTGAACGCCGCCGGGGTCGCGACGCTGGCGCTGGCCCCCGCCGCGCCCGGCGTGGCCTTCAACCTGCTCCGCCGGGGTGACGGCTACGACGCCCACCTGCAGTGGCGGCCCTCGGAGGGCGCCGTGGGCTACCGGATCTTCTGGCGCGAGGCATGGGGTCCAGACTGGCAGCACGAGCTCTGGGTGGGAGACGTGACCGAGTTCACGCTGCGGGACATGTCGATCGACGACTTCGTGTACGGGGTCGCGGCGGTGGGTCCCGGAGGGCACGAGTCGCTGATCTCGGTCTACGTGCGCCCGCCCCGCTGAATCCCCCCGGGGGAGGAGGGGCGGCGGACCACCGAGGGCCGGTTCCGCGCCCCCCTCCCCGGGACCTCAGGCCAGGGCCACGAGGAGTGCGAGCACGACCAGCAGCCCTCCCCAGAGGAAGCCCGCCACCCAGACGGCCTTCCGGCGCCGCTCCCCTTCCCACCACGACTGGGGTCGCACGCCCTGCACGAGGAACGCGGCGGTGGCGGCCAGGTTCACGCATACCACGTTGGCGGCGGTGAGCATGAGCGCCCCGATGCCCTCGGGCAGGTGTCCGTCCCCGATCAGGAGACCCGCGGCCGCCAGCGGGGGGAGGAGCGCCACGGCGACCATCACGCCGACCAGCCCGGCTCCCACCCCCTGGGCCAGCGAGGTGGCGCCGGCGGCACCCGCCGCCAGGGCGAGGGTGAAGTGTCCCCAGGTGAGCTCCGTGCGTCCGGCAATCTGCTCCGCCGACGGGTCGACCGGCAGGGCGATCCCGACGGCGGCCGAGAGCACGAAGGCCAGCGTGACGCCGTAGAGGGAGGCCTTCAGCGCGGATCGACCCAGCTCCAGGTCCCCGAGCGTGGTCGCCAGCGCGATGCCCATGCTCGGACCGATCAGCGGCGCGATGACCATGGCGCCGATGATGACGGCCACATCCCCCAGGAGGAGCCCCGCGCACGCCACCACCACCGAGAAGGCCACCATGGCCAGGCTGTAGGGCGACGCCTTCGACCCCTCGGCCATGTCGGTGTAGAGCTCCTCGCGATTGATCCGGGCGGGTACCCGCTTCGACCCCACCTCTTCCCCGGCGCCGGCCAGGTCGGCGGGCCCCTCGCGCCCGCGGTCCGAGGGTTCTTCCTCGAGTCGGGGAAGGGTCGCCTCGAGGGGCACGAAGAGGAGACGGAAGCCCTCCGTGTCCCCGAACGACCCTTCCAGTTCGTCGAGAACCGGCTCGTTTCCGGTGGCGGGCAGCACCGCCTGGATCAGGACCCGCCCGTCGCCCAGCTCCATCTGCCACTGGGGGACGCGATCGTCCGCGCGGAGAATCTCCATGGCCCGTTCGCCATGCTCGGAGCCGACGAGGAGCTGGACCAGTCGAAGGTTCACCGGTCGTCCACCGGCACCGGGGGTCCCAGCCCCTCGATGCACCCCTCGGCAAGGGCGAGTTCGGCGCAGAGGATGGCCCCGCCGGCGGCACCCCGGATCATGTTGTGCGCGAGGGCGACCATCCGGATGCCAAGGATCGGGCAGCTCCGGACGCGGCCCACCGACACCGCCATGCCCCCCTCGAGGCCGGCGTGACGCCGGGGCTGGGGACCGGCGCGATCCCGGACCAGATGGATCGGGCGTCGCGGGGCCAGGGGGAGCCCGTGTTCCTGCGGTACACCCCGGAACTCGTCGAGGACGCGCTCCACTTCGGCGGGCGATGGCCGGTCGGTGAACCGGACCGACAGGGAGGCCAGGTGGCCGTCGCTGACCGGGACGCGGGTGCACTGGGCAGAGACATCGAAGGAAGCCGCGCGGACCGTGGCGCTCTCGGCGTCCCGCTCGAGTGATCCGAGAATCTTGAGCGGCTCCGCTTCGAGCTTCTCCTCCTCGCCGTCGATGAACGGGATCACGTTGTCGTGGATCGCCATGGCCGAAAGCCCGGTGCTCCCCGCGCCGGATAGGGCCTGGAGGGTGGTCACCTGCACCGCCTCGATCCGGAAGGCCCGGTGGAGGGGCGCAAGCGCCATGGCGACGGCGATCGTCGAGCAGTTCGGGTTCGTGATGATGCCACCGGCCCCGGGAAATCCCTGTTCGTCAAGGAGCTCCAGGTGGTCGGGGTTCACCTCCGGCACGAGGAGGGGAACGGTCGGGTCCATTCGGTGGCTCCGGGCGTTCGACACCACCAGGACGCCGGCCGAGGCAATCGCCGTCTCGACGGCCCCGGCCACCGAGGCGTCGAGGGCCGAGAAGGCGATGGGCACGTCGGGGATCCGTTCCACGGTCTCGACCCCGAGCTCCGCGATCGACGCGGGGATCGGATGGTTCTGGATCCACCCCGCCGCCTCGCGGTAGGGACGCCCGGCCGACCGCTCCGAGGCGTGAACGGCGGTCACCCTGAACCACGGGTGCGCTTCGAGCATCAGGAGCATCCTCTGGCCCACGGCACCCGTGGCACCGACGACGGCCACGGGAATCCGGTCCTCGTCGGGGATGCGACCTGCCGGGTCTGGAATCGAGAGGAGGGAGCGGTCGGAGGGGGTTTCCATGGCGGTACGCTGCCCTCCCGGCAAGCGGGGAAGTGGGGTGTCGGTTGTGGAGTACGACGGGAGATCGGATCTTCGACCTCCTGTTTCCCCTCGAACGACCCACCGGTTCCAGCGAGCGCCGTGCCCGCCATGCCCGAGACCTCCCCCGCCCCACCCCCCGGCCCCGACCGGCCCCCCGAACCCCGGGGCTGGTATGCATCCCGCATCCGTGCGGCCGAGGAAGAGGTGGCCGCGCTGGAACGCCGGATGAGCCGGCTCGCGACCTTCCGACTCGTCTGCTTCCTGGCCGCCGTCGCCCCGCTCCTCGCCCTGGAGACGACGCCCCGGGGCTGGTGGCCGGGGCTGTTCGCCCTCGCGGGGATCTTCGGCTCCGGCTTCGTCGCGCTCGTGGTCCACCACCGCCGCGCCCGCCGCGCACGGGACCGGGCCGCAGTCCGCGTGGCGCTGGGGAAGGAGGGGCTCGCCCGGCTCGATCGGCGATGGGACGCCCTTCCCCATCCCCGCCTCGACCCTCCGCCCCCGCCGGAGCACCCGTGGGCGGGTGACCTGGATGTGCTCGGGCGGGCCTCGCTCGGGCATCTTCTCGGCACCCCTCGAACGGTCCCGGGGCTCGAACGGCTTCGGTCCCTCCTGCTGGACCCGCCGGAACCGGGCGACGCGGGGATCGTCGCCCGGCAGCTGCGCCGCGACGCCGTCGACCGACTGTCCCGGGCACCGGAGCTCCTGGAGCAGGTGCAGGTGGCGGCCCGGAGCGCCCGGCGCCCGGGACCCCGGTCGGAGCTCGCCGCCTTCCGGGCCTGGGCTGCGGGCCCTTCGTGGAAGCCGCCCGAGGTGCTCGCGCGCTGGCTTGCCGGGGCAAGGCTCCTGGCCGTCGCGAACGTCGTCCTCCTGTCGGGGTGGTTCGTCGGCTGGCCACCGGTCTGGATGCTGGGCGCCGCCGCTTCCCTCGTCGTCTGGTCGCTGACTCGAGGAGCGGCCCACACCCGCTTCGACGCCGTCGAGGGAGCCGAGGCCTCGCTCGGGCGGTGGGCCGAACTCCTCGACGTGGCGGCGGCGCTCCCCGGCGGTAGCGCCCTGCTCGACCGCCTGCGCGAGGGGGCGGGGTCGCCGGTCGAAGGGGCCCGGGCCCTCGGGGAGCTCCAGCGAATCTCGGACTGGGCGCAGGTCCGGCGCTCCTCTCTCGCCTACTTCCCGCTGGCCCTTCTCCTGGCATGGGACATCCATCCGCTGGTGCCCATGGAGCGCTGGCGGACGCGGCACGGCGGGCACGTGGAGCGGTGGCTCGAGGCGGTGGGCGAGCTCGAGGTCCTCGTGGCCCTGGCCCTCCTCCGCTTCGACCACCCCGACTGGGCGCTCCCCGAGGAACGGCCCTTCATGCCCGGCGAAGCGAACGGCGGTCCCGCGGACCCGTCGCGCCCCTCGATCGAGGCCTCGGAGCTGAGGCATCCCCTCCTTCCCCCTGCCGAGGCGGTGGGCAACGACGTCGACCTTCCGGGGGCCGGGGGCCTCCTCCTCGTCACGGGCTCCAACATGTCGGGAAAGAGCACCCTCCTCCGGGCGCTGGGGGTGAACCAGCTCCTCCTGCTTGCAGGGGGCCCCGTGGCGGCATCGGCCTACCGGGCGCCTGCGCTCGTGCCCTGGAGCTCCATGCGGATCCGCGACTCCCTCGCCGAGGGGGTCTCCTTCTTCATGGCCGAACTGCACAGGCTGCGCCGGGTCGTCGACGCGGCCCGCGAGGGTCCGGTTCTCGTCCTCCTCGACGAGATCCTGCAGGGGACGAACACCGCCGAACGGCGGACGGCGGCCCGGATCATCCTGGGCCACCTCCTCGAGACCGGGGCGGTGGGTGCGGTGAGCACCCATGACCTGACCCTTGCGGACGCCCCCGAGCTCGCCGCGAGGCTCCGCCAGGTGCACCTGCGCGAGGAGGTCCTGGAGGTCGACGGGCGACGCGTCCTCACCTTCGACCACCGGGTCCGCCCGGGGCCCGCCACCTCCCGGAACGCCCTTCTCCTGCTGGAGATGGTGGGGCTCGGGGAGGGCGGAGGGCCGCCGGAGCACTGATCCCGGACTTGCCCCTGCGGGACCCGGGGGGCAGGTTGCCACCCCCTCGACCTCGCGTTGCCCCGCGGCGACGCCCCCTTCACCTCCCCATGGAGGATTCGATGTTCCGATCCACCGAAGCATCCCGGGCCGCAGGGTCCAACGCCGGTCCCTTCGGCCTGTTCGGCCTTCTCGGCGTGCTGGCCCTGGCGGTTGCCGCGTGCGGCGGCGACGCCGAGCCACCTGCCGAAGAGGCGCCCGAGACGGCCGAGGTGCACCCCCAGGATGCCTTCCTCCAGAACCTGGCCGCCCTCTGCGGACGGGCCTTCCGCGGTGAAGCGGTCCTCACGAGCAGCGACGGCTTCGAGGACGAGATGATCATGCACGTGCGGGTCTGCACCGGGAACGAGGTCCAGATCCCCCTCCACGTCGGCGAGAACCGCTCCCGGACCTGGATCGTGACACGGACCGCCGAGGGGCTGAGGCTCAAGCACGACCACCGCTACCCAGACGGGACCGAGGAGACCACGACCCAGTACGGGGGGGACACCGTCGACGAGGGCACCCCCTTCCACCAGAGCTTCCCCGCCGATGCCTTCACGATCGAGCTCATTCCCGAGGGCGCCACGAATGTCTGGAACATGACGCTCGATCCCGGCGTCCGCTTCACCTACCACCTGACCCGGCACGACGCGCCCCGGGCCACCTTCGTCTTCGACCTGACCGACGAGGTCGAACCGCCGCCCCCCGCCTGGGGCTACGAGGGGAGCTGACGGACCGACGCCCCGGGGCCGGAGCCGCTCGAAGGGGTGGCCCCGGCCCCCCGGGTCGTCAGTAGTAGGGGGACATGAGCCAGTACACCATGACCCCGGTCACCGCCACGTAGAGCCAGAGCGGGAAGGTCCATCGCGCGATGCGCCGGTGCCGCCCGTACTCCGCGCGGAAGGCGCGGAGCACCGTGTAGAGCGCAAGCGGAAGGATCACCGGGGCCAGCGCGATGTGGGTCAGGAGCACGACGAAGTAGAAGGGGCGGATCCACCCCTCCCCCCCGAAGGGCGTCGAGGGCGCCTGCGAGTGGTACACCACGTACGACAGCAGGAAGATCGTCGAGAGCGCGAAGGCGCCCACCATCGCCGCGCGGTGAAGCCCGACCCGCCCCTGCCGCACGAATCCCACCCCCGCCACGAGAAGGACTGCGCAGCTTCCGTTGAGGAGCGCGTGGAAGCCCGGCAGGCGCGACACGTCGATCCCCTCCACCGCGAAGACCTGCCCCGCCGACATCAGGAAGACCACGAGGAGCACCACGACCACGGTCAGCCCCCAGACCCAGGCCGCCATGGCGCGTTCGCCCATGGCCGCCACGAAGGGAACGGGCGGCGGAAAGCGCCGGGGGCGGGCGGGGGTGTCCGACTGCGGCGAGGCGGGGGTCATGGCCGATTCCGGGGCATCAGGGGAAGATCCGGTACCAGAGGTCGGTGAACTCGAAGATGGCCCAGAGGGCGCCGAGGACCAGGAAGATGGCGATCAGCTGCATCGGGGTCACCCGGAAACGGTGCACCCAGTCCAGCGAGGATCCACCCCCGGCGGCGGCGCGACGTTCCCGCGGGCCCTCGGGACCCCGGGTCCTGAGCTCACGGAACGCTTCCTCCGAGCTCGGCCCCGGGGGAACGTCCCCTTCCCCCTCGCGACCGCTCCCCCGCTTTCCGACCGGCTCGTCCATCGATCCCTCCTTCAGCCTCCGGCGCGTTCCTCGAGTTCCATCCACCGTGCGACGGCCGCTTCGAGTTCCTCGCTGACCCGAGCGTAGCGCCGGGTCGCTTCCTGTCCGTCCCCGCCCCCGCCGCCCTCCCAGGTATCGGGGTCGGCGAGGGCCGCCTCCAGCTCCGACTGCTCCGCCTCGAGCCGCCCGATCGCCTCCGTCAG
>JBJHBX010000154.1:0-6718 GCA_050485725.1 Gemmatimonadales bacterium
GACCACGTCCCCCAGCTCAACCGGCGCCATCCGGTCCACCCGGCTCCTGGAGAAGTCCAGGAAGTCCGTGAGGAGCCGGCTCAGTCGCTCCGACTCCCGGACCACCATCCGGGTCAGCGCCTCGCGGTCACGCTCCTCGAGCCTGGGCGAGGTGAACTGCTCCACCGCACTCCGGATCGAGGCCAGCGGGTTCTTGATCTCGTGGGCCAGCGAGGCCGAGAGCTCGGCCACCGCCTCGAGCCGCTCGGCGCGGCGGTTCAGCACGGCGAGCCGCTCCAGGTCGGTGATGTCCTGGAAGATCGCCGTGACCGCCAGGGGATCCCCCTCCTGCTCGCGCACGAAGGTCGACACGCCGAGGACGATCTGCTCCTGGTCGCGCACGGCATCGGAGCGGAGGCGGTACAGCGGACGTCGCACGGCCAGCGACTCCTCGAGGATGTCGGTGAGCTCGGGGGCGATCCCGCGCAGGGCGCCCAGCACCGGCTCGCCTTCGAACTCGCCGCGGTCGAGCCCCAGCAGCGCCTCGCCCGCGGGGTTCAGGTAGAGGAGCCGCCCCTCCTCGTCGATCGAGAGCACGCCGGAGCTCACCGTGGCCATGATCTCGTCGGTGTCGAGGCGGAGCCGGCGCAGCTCCGACTCCATCCGACCGAGCGCAGCACCCGCACGTCGCAGCCGGTCGCCCAGGTACCCGGTGGCTCCGGCCACCAGCGCGAACAACCCCATCTGGAGCCAGACCGACGGCGAGAGGGTTTCCGCGTGACCCCAGGCGATG
This sequence comes from Gemmatimonadales bacterium, assembly GCA_050485725.1. Lineage (GTDB taxonomy): Bacteria > Gemmatimonadota > Gemmatimonadetes > Longimicrobiales > Gaopeijiaceae > SKNW01. The sequence continues at coordinate 773 of JBJHBX010000154.1, forward strand.
TCGGCGAAGTAGAGGATCGAGGCCAGCGCCGCCAGGAGAAGCCCCCCTGCAATGGGCAGCAGGAGCGCCCCCTCCGAGATCACGAGAATGTAGAGCCAGGCGAAGTTGCTCTCGCCGCCCCCGGTCACGTGGACGACCCCGGTCACGAGGAGGGCGTCGAGGGCCACCTGCGAGACAAGGAAGCTGCGTCCCGGCTCTCGGTTCGCGACCTCCGTCCACCAGGATCCCAGCGCCACCGACCCCACGCCGAGCATGAAGAGGAGGGTGACGATGAAGGTCTGCTCGGGCTCGGCCTGCCCCCAGACCACGAGGGCGCCCACCATCATCCCCGAGACGAGGCAGAAACGCCCCAGGTAGATCCAGCGGAGGACGACCCCCGGGGTCAGCGCGGGAGCCGCCACTGCGCCAGCCCCGCAATGAGGTCGCGGAGTCGCCTGAGCTGGGTCTCGATGACCTCGAGCGCCTCCTGGTCCGCGTCCATGCGAAGGAGCTGGGTCTCGGCCATGGCCGCCGTCAGCGGGTTGTTCAGGTCGTGCCGGATCCGGGCGATGTCGTCGGCGGCGTGCCGGAGCGAGAAGACGGCGGGCGCCGTTTCGAGTCTCTCCGCGACGAAGTTCGCCGCCACCGGCATCCCCGGAGAGAGGGGCACGAGCTTCGAACCGTTCACGAGGAGGAGGGTCCAGCGCCCCGGGTGTGACACGGTTGCGTGCACGAGCGCGTGGAGGAGGGCGGGGTCGGCATCGTGGGGGAGAAGGATCCAGCCGTCCCCCTCGGGAAGGGTCGGCGGGGACCCGTTCGAAGCCATCCCGTCGAGGTCCAGCCTCTCCACCGGGGGCTCCGTGAACCCCAGTGCCCGGAGCTCATCGGAGGCGAGCCCCGCGGAGAGGATCATCGGCCCACCGGCACCTCGAGCACCTGCCCGGGCCGGATGGCGGTCCCGCGGATCCCGTTCGTGCGGGTCAGCGTATCGACGGTGGTTCCGTGCTGACGGGCGATGGTCCAGAGCGACTCACCCCTCCGCACCGTGTGCCGGAGCGTCGACGGGAGCTCGGCCCCGGCCGCCGGGATCTCGAGGCGCTGCCCCGCCAGGATCCGGTTCGACGCGAGCCCGTTCGCGGCCTGGATCGCCGCCTCGGAGGTGCCGTACGCGCGGGCGATGCTCCAGAGCGATTCGCCGCGGCGCACCTGGTGGGTGACGCCCCCGGCCGGCCCGGCCTCGGGGGTGGAGGGACCGCCGGCGTCCAGTGCCACCTCGGCGGCTTCGGCATCGACGTTCGATGACGTGACCTCCGCCGACACCGCCACTTCCGGCGCCGGAGCCTCCGCCACGCGGGTCACCTCGCGGTAGACCGGAATCCGGAGCTCCTGGCCCACGAGGATGCGGTCGCCCCGGATCCCGTTGTCGGCCCGGATCCGCGCAACGGAAACCCCGTGGCGCTCGGCGATCCGGGAAAGGGTCTCGCCCCGGGCCACCCGGTGGGTCCTCCAGGTCAGCTCCAGCTCGGATGCCGCCGCCACGACGGTGGTCTCGCCCCCGGTGATCCGGGCCACGTACTGGGCGTAGGGGCGGGGGTAGACCGCGATGTGGTAGTGGGGCGGATTCCGCTCGTAGATCGCCTCCAGCAGCCCCTGCGCCTCGAGCGAGAGGAGGGTTCGCTCGAGCCAGTTCCGGCAGCGCGCGTTCTGGCTCCTCCGGAGGTCGACCGCCATGCCGGTGGGGTGCACCGACCGGGACGAGGCGTTCCAGGGCTGGTTCGACTGGGGCCGGGTCAGGCTCGTCACGACGAGCCTTTCGCCGCAGGCATTCCGGTACTGGGATGCGAGGCGTTCGATGAAGAGGCGCACCTCGGGCCGCGCGTAGGGGAACGACACGTTGTGCACGTCGAAGTCCCGGTTCGGGACCACCGGCACCAGGTGCCCGGCCTCGACGTAGCGGCGCACGTCGGCGGGCGTGGCCAGGTAGGTGAAGCTGTGCGCCTGCGCCTGGTGGTTCTGGCGATCGAGCGACGCCGTGCCCCCGCGGAGCGATTGGGCCTCGGCGGGTGCGACCTGCGTCAGCGCGACGCAGATCGCGGAGGCGACCAGAGCCGGCAGGCGGAGCACCGGTGCGGGGCGGGGGGGAAGGCGACGCATGGGGTCATGAGTAAACATTTGATTACCGACACGCAAGAGTCGCCTCTCCGCCACCGCCCCGCTCGCTTCAGCGCCTGACCTCGAAGCTCCGCTCCACCGGGAGGAAGGGCGTGCTCACGGCCTCGCCCTCGGCGTCGAAGAGCTCCATGCGGAGCGTGTGCTCGCCCGCGGGAAGCCCGACCAGCAGGTAGGGCTGCCAGGCGGTGATCCGGAAGCTCTGCCCGTCGTTCAGCGTGAAGAGGAGCTGGTACGAATCCGGGCCGAGCTCGATCCCGTCCACGAAGAAGTCCACGAGGATCGAGTCCGCCGCCGCGCCCTCGTATACACCCTGCGGGCGGGAATAGATCACGTTCTCGCCGACGAAGGCATCGAGCTCACCCTCGCCGACCACGATCACGACCTGGTCGAAGGCCGTCGGCACCTTCACCGACTCGTGCCAGTCGCGGCCGGGAAAGGCGCGGATCACGTGGGTCCCGGCGGGGAGGTCCTCGAGCACGACCGGCTCGTCCAGGTCGTAGATCGCCATGTAGGGACGGTCGTTCACGATCAGGTGCACGTGCTGGCCGTCGGGTGCCCGGGCGAGCCCCCGCTCGTCGCCGGTCGGGGTCGGAACGCGGAGCTCGTACCCCGAAAGCTCGAACCGGACCTCCACCGGGTCGCCCTCGGCGAAGCGGTTCCCGTCGGCGGGGCTCGTGATGCGGAGCATGGCGTTGGGCGCAGGTGGCGCGGTCTCGGGCGAGACCGCGATCTGGGCGATCCGGTCGTCACCTGCGGGCGGGACCGGCGGGCCGTCCGCATCGCCCCCGCAGGCGGAGACGAAGGCGAGGCCGGCGAACACCGCGAGGCCGGGCAGGAAGAGGCGGGAGCGGGGGGTCGGAATGCGGGACATGTCGTTCCTCAGGTTGGAGTCAGCAGGCCTGCGGTGGTCAGGCCGTCGAGGACGAACTGCACCCCGATGACCATGACCAGCAATCCCATGATGCGGGTCATGACGTTCAGCCCGGTCTGTCCGAAGCGGGCCAGGAGGACCGGCGCCACCAGGAGGGCGACGCCCGTCAGCGTCAGCACGGCGGCGACGGCGCCGTAGACCGAGAGCTGCATCGCGAAGGTGTCCGCCTGGCTCATCAGCACGATGACCGTCGTGATGGCGCCGGGTCCGGCAATGGTCGGAAGCCCCAGCGGGATGATCCCGATGTCCTCCTTCTCCATTCCCTCCGCCTCTTCCTCTTCGGTGGCCTTCACGCGTGACCGCCTGGCCTGCAGCATGTCCCAGCCGATGCCGAAGAAGATGATCCCGCCGGCGATCCGGAAGGCGTGGGTCGTGATCCCGAAGAAGCCGAGAATGGCCCCGCCCGCCAGCGCGAACACGACGAGGACCAGGGCGGCGGTCAGGAGCCCGGTTCCGACGGCGCGCCGCCGTTCCCGAGGGGCCTGGTTCGCCGAAAGCGCCAGGAAGATCGTGGCGGCCGAAAGCGGGTTCACGATGGCCAGGAGCGACGAGAAGGCCAGGAGCGCGAAGGAGAGGTCGGAGGTCATGGGGCGGGCGTCGACCTCCCACCCGCCCCACGGGACCGACCGGTACCGGCCGAGGGGGGGGTCAGACCCACCCGCCCCTGGCCGAGGCGTACTTCCGCGCCACCACGTCCCAGTTCACGACGTTCCAGAAGGCGGCCAGGTAGTCTGGACGCCGGTTCTGGTAGTGGAGGTAGTAGGCGTGCTCCCAGACGTCCACGCCCAGGATCGGGGTCGACCCCTCGATCAGGGGCGAATCCTGGTTCGCGGTGGCGGTCACCTTCAGCTTTCCGAAGGGATCCACGACGAGCCAGCCCCAACCCGAACCGAACTGCCCGGCGGCCGCCGCCTCGAAGCGCTTCTGGAACTCGCCGTAGCTTCCGAAGGTGGCTACGATGGCTTCCGCGAGCTCGCCCGACGGCGCGCTCGCGCCCCCGGGGGTCAGGGTCTCCCAGAAGAGGGCGTGGTTGTGGAAGCCGCCGCCATTGTTCCGCACAGCGCCGCGGATCTCGTCGGGCAGGGCGTGCAGCGCCCGGAGGAGCTGCTCGGCCGAGTAGCCCTGGAAATCGGAAGCCGATTCGAGTGCTGCGTTCAGCTTGTCGGTGTATCCCTTGTGATGCTTCGAATGATGGATCTCCATCGTCCGGGCATCGATGTGGGGCTCCAGAGCGTCGTACGCGTACCCGAGCTCGGGGAGCTTGTGCGGGTAGCCCATGGGAAGTCCTCCAATTCTTGCAGGGTGAGCGTCTTGAGCCTCGATCAACCCCCGAACCCCCACGGGCGTTCCATTCTCCTCGTCGACTGTGACGCCTTCTTCGTCCAGGTGGCCCGCCTGGAGGACCCGGAGGGGGCGGGGCGCGCGGAGCGCCTCCTGGTGGGGGGCCGATCGGGGCGCGGCGTCGTCACCTCGGCATCGTACCCGGCACGGGCCTTCGGCGTCCGGTCGGGCATGCCGATGGCCGAGGCGCTCAGGCTCTGCCCCGACGCGCTTGTGGTTCCGGTGCCGCGCGGGGCCTGCGTGGCGCGAAGCCGGGCGATCCGGGCCCAGCTCGAGACGCTGGCCCCGGTGGTCCAGGCCGCCTCCATCGACGAGTTCTACCTGGACCTGACCGGCACCGGGCGCCTCTTCGGTGGCGAGCCGCTGGCCGCCTCCGCCACCCGGATCCGGGCCCACGTGCTCGCGGCCACCGGGGTCTCGGTCTCGATCGGCGGGGGCACGAACCGGCTCGTGGCGAAGCTCGCCGCCGGCCGGGCGAAGCCGTGGGGCAAGAGGCCGGGCACGGGGGTGCACGTGGTCCCCCCGGGGCACGAGGCCCGGTTCATGGCCGGTTTCCGGGTGCGGGACATTCCCGGGGTGGGCCCGGCCCTTGCCGGCACCCTCGAGGCGCGGGGGGTGCAGACGGTGCCCGAGCTCGTGGCCCTCGAGCCCGCCTGGCTCGCGCGCTGGATCGGCGAGGGCCGGGCACGCTGGCTCCTCGATCGGGCCACGGGTCGGGACACCTCGCCGGTGACCCCGGGCGAGGGGCGGAAGTCGATCTCGAGCGAGCGCACCTTCGGGGTGGACGTGCCCCCGGGGGCTTCCGGAGATGCGGAGCTCGAGCGGCGTCTCGTCGAGCTCGTCCTGTCGGTGGGCTCGACGCTCCGCGAGAAGGCGCTCCGCGCCCGCACCGTCACGGTGAAGCTCCGGGACGCCGACTTCACCACCCGGCAGCGGTCCCGGACCCTTGCCGAACCCATCGAATCCGACCGGGCGATCCACGAGGTGGCGCACGCCCTCTTCGTCGACCTGCGGGCCCGGGGGCGCCCCTCGCGGCTCCTGGGTGTTGGTGTCAGCGGCTTCGACGAGGAGGCGGGCCAGCTCGACCTGCTCGCCGGGGATCCCGACGCCGGCCTGCCCCCCCTCGAATCGGAGCGCGACCGGACGCTGTCGCGGGTGGCGGACCGGCTCCGTGCCCGCTTCGGCGAGGACGCACTCCGCCCGGGCCGGGTCGTCGATCCGGGAGGCCGCCGGAACCCGCGCGCCGGCGCCGACGACTGACACCCACGCTCGACGCCACCCCCCGGCCGTGGCAGATTCACACCATGGCCACGCCCCCGGCAACCCCCGCACCCGCGGTTTCACCCGCGCCCCTCCCCCGCCTCGTGGGGATGGTCCACCTGCGCCCCCTTCCCGGCTCTCCGGGGTGGCTGGGCAACCCCGACGCGACGATGGCGGCGATCCTCGAGCGGGCCCGCGCGGACGCCCGCGCCCTCGTGGCGGGCGGCATGGACGGCCTCCTGGTCGAGAACTTCGGCGACCTT
>JBJHBX010000155.1:0-6711 GCA_050485725.1 Gemmatimonadales bacterium
AAGTGGCCCCGCCATTGCACCTCGTTCCCTGACAGGCCACACGGCGAGCAGCGCGCCGATCGGTGCGAGGAGCGCGAACTGCCGTGCAATGTCGAGCGCGCTGAACAGGTCGAAGCGAACGGCGTGGGACTGGAGCGGCCGGAGCTGGTCAAGGGTCAGACCCTCGCGGAGCATCTCGAACGAGGTCACGGGAACGAAGGGCCGCCAGCTCCAGAGTGCGCAGAGAAGGAGGTAGGCCGCGAGAAAGACGGCCGGGCGCATCCGTCCCCGAAGGGCCCGCGTGAAGGCTGGAAGGTACCGGTCGGCAGCCCAGGCTCCGCCCCCGACCCCGACCGAATGCACGAGCGCCGCACCGGCGGACATGGGCTGGCCGGCCATGCCTCCTGCGATCTCGACGAGGACGAAGACGGGCACGAGGGCCAGAAGGACCCGGTTTCGCGCCGCCCTCCGGTCCAGCCCCCCCTCGGCGAGCGCCGCGACCGCCAGCGCACCTGCCGGAGGGAAGAGGACGAGCTGAAGAAGGGGAAGCTCCGCAAGCGTTGCCCAGGAGAAGTGTTCGAAGGCCCGTGCGGCGCGAGCCAGGGGACCCCCGCCGTACCCGGGGATCACGCCCTGGGAGAGGAGCGGAATGGCCGCCTCGAGGAGGACCGCCGCACCGTAGCCGAAGGCGAAGACGAAGGCGGGAAGCCCGAGGTAGGACTTCTCCCCCTTCGCGCCATCCACCGAACGGATCAGCCCCAGGAAGACCGCCGCGCCGACCGCGCTCCCGACGGTGTTCGTGATGAAGTCCCAGATGTTCGTGTCGCGGTAGGGCGAGAGGAGCTGGATCGACTCGATGGACAGGCTGAGCACCGCCCCGAAGACCGTGGCGAGGACCACCGTCCGGAGGAAGGCGCGGCGGGCGGCGTGGAGCGGCACGGTTGCGGCCCAGACCGCCCCCCATCCGGCGAAGAGGAGAATGTTCCGGACCGCATCGATCACATCCCCGCCGGAGAAGGACAGGTCGAGGGCTCCGGCCCAACGCGACGCGATCCCCTCGCGGGTCAGGTCGAAGACCGGCGGCGGAAGGGTCGCCAGGAGGAGGACCCCGACGTAGCCCGCCCGGATCGCCCAGCGGCGCCGGTCCAGGCTCGGGAGTTCAGTCCCCATCTTCCGCTTCCCTCGCCGCCTCCAGCTGTCCCAGGTGGGCACGCAACCGGCCGAGGCGCACCGGGTCCCATCCGTCGGGGTCGGTCAGGGCATGCCACGCCTCGAGGTAATCCCGGGCGGCGAAGGTGTGCCCGAACCCCGGGGGTGCGCCGCCGACGGCCATGTCCACCGCCAGCTGGATCATCGTGACGAGGGGGAACCAGCGCAGCGCGGGTGAGACGTCGGGACCCCGGGGCTCGCGCATCCACTCGGGCTCGCGGATCGCGGTCTCCACGCTGAAGAAGGTGATGGGATCCCCGGCGTGCTGCAGGTACGCGATGCGGAACGGGCCCCAGCGCGGCCCTCCATCCCGAAGCCCGCCGTCCTGGTTCATGAAGCGGACGACCGCCCCGTCACGGTACCGTGGAAGCCAGTACGGTGTGCCCGGGTCGCGGTCCCGCGTGACCTGCGCCCAGCTCTCGGTCCGGAAGGGAGGTCCGCTCCAGAGCACGCCGTCGAAGGGGTCGGCGAGGATGTCGTGAAGATCGAAGGAGAGGCTCGAGTTGAGCGCCCCCAGGCTCAGTCCGTGCAGGTACATGCGGGGTCGCGCCTCCGCGGGAAGCGTCGACCAGTGGCCGTAGACCGCAAGGAAGAGCGCGCGGGCCATCTCGGCTCCGTAGGCGCCTTCCGCAAGGAGGGCCAGCGGGCTCGGAAGATAGGAGTACTGCGCCGCCACGGTGGCCACGTTCCCCCGGTGGAGGTACTCGAGGGCTTCCATGGCCGCGGGATCGACCCAGCCGGTTCCCGTGGGTGTGACGACCACGAGGAGTTCGCGGTCGAAGCCCCCGACCCGAATGAGCTCGGCCAGCGCCAGGCGGGCCCTGTCCTCGGGCGACTCGCCCGATTCCCTCCCCACGTAGACCCGGATGGGTTCGAGCGCGCCCTCTCCTCCGGCGATGCGAGCGATCTCCGCCGCCGAAGGCGTCGTGCGGACGAAGTGGCGCCCCTGGCGACCCATCGATGCCCAGGTGATCCGTGAGCTCGTGCTCCCGGTTCGCAGCGGGTCGGCGGGGGGCTCGTCCTCGGGGCCCGCCAGGGCGTCGAGCTGGCGGTAGGACGCGTCGGCCACCCGGAGAGCCGCCGAGAAGATCACGCCTTCGGCCACCGTCCAGAAGATCGCGGCGGCGAGTACCGCACCCAGGAGTTGCGCGACGCGTCGGGGTACCTCGCGCTCGAGCCGGGCCGCGAGGAAGCGGAAGGTCTCGCGGAAGAGCCTTGCCAGCACGACCACCGCGCTGAACAAGGCCAGGGTCAGGAGCCCCAGGGCGTAGGGGCGCAGGGCGCTGTCCGGGTCGAGACCCATCATCACCCGGAGATCGTCCTGCCAGCGGGCCGCCTGCATCAGGAACCCCCAGGCCACGCCGACGCAGACCACCGCCGCGGCAAGCTGGATCATCCGGGTCCGTCGCCGCTCGGGAAGGGGAAGCTCGAGAAACCCCCAGGTCCAGCGCCACGCCACTCCGATCCCGTACCCCGCGGCCAGCGAGAGCCCGGAGATCAGGCCCTGGGCGCCGAGCGGCCGGGGGAGAAGGCTCGGGGTCAGCGAGAAGGCGAAGAAGAGCGTGCCCACCAGGAGCCCCGGCGTCGAGAGCGGCTCGACGAGGATCCGGAGGAGCCGCCCCGCACGGGCCGTCCATGCATCGCGGCTGGCCCCCTCCCCACGCCCCTCGCCCATCACGGTTCTCCTCGCCGTTTTCGTCCCTCGCTTCGGTGCGGGGCTCCGCGCCGCCGGGGCGGCCGAGACCGGCGAGGAAGGTAGGGTGGCCGAAAGGACGAAGGCAACCGGTCCCGCGAACCCTCAGAGAATCCGGACGCCGTCGGGAGATGCTTCGCAACGCGGGACTCCCGTTGACCCCGGCGGCACACCGCTGCACGTTGCCGGACCCGGCCTGGCGCCCGTCCGTCGCGCCCCCGGCCCTCCCGGGACCCTCCTTGCCGCGGCCCGAGCCCACGATGACGCACTGCACTTCTCCTCGGCACGCCCTTCCGATCCTGACCCTGGTTTCGCTTTTCGCTGTGGCATGCGGAGGCGAGCCTGGAGGAGGCCCGGCGCTCCCCTTTCCCGATCCGGCCTCCCCCGAAACCGGACAGCCCTTCCTGGTGGTGCTCGGCGTGGGGCAGGACGGAGGCTTCCCCCAGGCCGGGACGAAGGACCCGGACGCGTGGGCCCGGATCGATCTGCATCGGCTCCCGACGAGCCTGGGGATCGTCGACCCGATCTCCGGCGAGCGCTGGATGGTCGAGGCCACCCCGGCCTTTCCGGAGCAGCTCCGGGCCCTGGACGAGGTCGCGCCCGCCGAAGGCGTCCCCGGCCTGTCCGGAATCCTTCTCACCCATGCGCACGTCGGGCACTACACCGGCCTCATCCACCTGGGTCGCGAGATCATCGGTGCCACCGGCGTGCCCGTCTACGTCATGCCGCGCATGGGGACATTCCTCCGCACGAACGGTCCCTGGAGCCAGCTCGTCGGGCTCGGCAACATCGAGCTGAGGGAACTGGATGCGGGGGTGCCTGTTCCGCTGAACGAACGGATCCGCGTGACCCCTCTTCTCGTCCCGCATCGCGACGAGTTCTCCGAGACCGTCGGCTTCCTGATCGAAGGACCGGAGCGAACCGTCTTCTTCCTCCCGGATATCGACAAGTGGGAGGCGTGGGATGCCCGGGGCACACGCATCGAGGAAATCCTGGAACAGGTCGACGTGGCCTACCTCGACGCCACCTTCCACGCCGACGGAGAGGTCCCGGGGCGCCCCATGTCGGAGATCCCCCATCCGTTCGTCGAGGAGTCGATGGAACGGTTCAGCACGCTTCCCGACGAGGTCCGCGCCCGGGTTCGTTTCATCCACATGAACCGGACGAACCCGGTCGGCTGGACGGGCACCCCGGAGTGGGAGGCGGTGCACGCCGCGGGCTTCAGGGTCGCCGTGAGGGGGGAACGGGTCGGGCTCTGAGCGGCGGCGGCAGTCGGTCAGCGCGTCACCGCCACATCTCCCTGAGACAGGGCGTGGACCGATTCGGCGGCCGACCAGCCGGCCGAAACCGCACCCTCGAGCCAGGCCGCCGACCCGCTCACGGCGGCACATCCCAGCACGAGGCGCCGGTCGGGGCGTCGGAGCCGCTCCGCAACGCCGCCGGTCCCGCCCGCGTAGGCGCCTTCCGAATACGGAACCTTCGCCCAGAAGGTGCAGAAGGCGGTCTCGAACGCCTCGCGCATCTGGGGGTGGACGCGACCGCCATGGTGGAGCACGTGCTCGACCCGGGCCGCGTTCGAGCCCTCCACGAGCGGAGTGCCGTCGGGGCCCGGCACGCTGCCGTTCGCGTAGAAGCCGAGCACGATCCCCTTCCGCGAGAAGAGATCGTTCGACGGAAAGGAGAACTGGCCGAGGGGCAGGCTCGTGAGGGTGGGCCCCCCGTAAATGCCGTCGTCCTCCTCCCAGAAGCGGCGGCGCATCTGGAGGCCGATCTTGGCCGAACCGCTGTAGTTCACGAGCCCCACGACTTCCGCGAGCTCCTCCGCGAGGTTGGCATCGATTCCCCGCAGGATCGAGAGTGGAAGGCAGGAGACGCAGAAGTCCGCCGCGTGCTCCTCCCGGTGGCCCGTCTCCACCTGCTCCCACGCCACCCGGACCTCCCTTTCGTCGATGCGGATCCGCTCGACGCGGGCGCCGAGGGTGATGCGATCGCCCAGCTCCCGGGCGAAGGCCGCCGGGATCCGGTCCATTCCGCCCACCGGCTGGAACCAGGGGCCGTCGATGCCGAAGGTCGCGGCCCCGAGGGACCGGAACCGGTTCCCGATGCCCGTGAGGAGGAGGGCCGCCAGGTCGTGGGGCTCACCCGGGCCGCGCGCCGCCGATCCCCGGTAGGTCATGTCAGCCGGATCGAGGTACCCCTCCACCACCAGGTAGCGGACGAGGTGCTCCCGGTCTTCCATCGAAAGCGGAAGGTCCAGGGCTCCCTGGTCCACCGCCTTGGCCAGCAGCTCCGCGGTATGGCCCCGGAGGTCGCCCTTGACCTCCCGCATCCGCATCCGCCGCCCCGACAGGGGCCCCAGCCCATCCCCCTCGAAGAAGACGAAGCCGTCGTCATTCTCGTTGATGAAGGGCTCGAGCGCGACGCCGAGCTCCCGGCAGTACCCGAGGATCCCGGTATGCTGTGCGGGAATGCGCCAGGGTCCGGCGTTGAAGTAGAGCCCCTCGTCGAACCGGCAGAGCTGCTCCTCGCCATCGATCTCGGCGAGCCGGTCGCCTCGCCTGACCGACCAGTTGACGCCTCCGACCCGGTCACGGGCTTCCAGGATGCGGACGTCGTAGCCGAGCTTCACCAGTTCGTGGGCCGTCACGAGACCGGAGACGCCGGCACCCAGGACGAGGACCCGGACCCCGTCGCCCCGCCCCTGGAACCGCGGCGGATGACCGGCCGGAGCGGCCATGAGGTTCCACGCGTCCAGCGCGCCCAGGACGAGGGCGCCCCCCCCCGCCGCGCCGAGTCGCTCGAGGAAGCGACGTCGCGTCAGTGGGACGATGTCGGTGATCCGGGTGTGGCGTCGAGGGCCCATCGATGGAGCCATGATGAAGGGGCGACCGGCAGGGTGCGATCGGGACCGGTCCCCTGGTCCCGACGGCGCGACATCATGGCCTGCCACGCCGCCGGGCGCCAGAGGGACGAGCCCGATCAGGGGTTCCAGCGAGCCCCGACGAAGAACATCCGGCCCTGCCCCGGGAAGCCGACGGCAGAGGTGAAGTCGGTGTCCGCGAGGTTCTCGATGCGCAGGGTGAGGAGGAAGCCTCCGTCCGCCCCGTCGCCGGAGGCCCGGCTCGTCCGGACCGGGAGCTGAAGGTCGAAGTCGGTCGTCGTGTACGAGCCGAGGGTCACCCGGGTGGCCGGAAAGGTGGCAAAGTCGTTGTCGACCCGGGATCCGACATGGTTCACCGTGAGGCCGGCCGAGCCCCCCGAGGGTCCGGCCGGAAGGGGGGCGCGGAACCTCGCCGTGGCCTGGCGCGCAGGGCGTCGCAGAAGGCGCGGGGCCTCGCCCTCGACCAGATCCTCCGGCTCCACCCCGACGGCCCGTGCATCGACCCCGGTGTATTCCAGGCCGGCCTCGAACCCGGCGCGCCACCGCCAAGCGGCGCTGGCCTCGAAACCCGTGGATCGGGCGCGGGATTCGTTGAAGTAGGTCGGCTCCGCCTCTCCCCGGTTCGCATACTCGATCAGCTCCCGGAATTCCTGGCGGAAGAATGCGGCCCCGAGAACCAGCCGGTTCCCGAAGAGCCCGGCGTCCCAGCCGGCCTCGACGGCACGCGACGTTTCGGGCGACAGGTCGGGATTCCCACGCTCGAACGCCGTCGATGCGAACTGCTGCGAGAAGGTCGGAACCTTGTAGGCGCTCCCGACCGTGCCCCGGAGCCGGCCCCCCGCGCCGAGGGGCACCACCACCCCCAGCTGCCCGGTCAGGAAGTCCCCGAACACGCCGTTGCGATCGAGCCTGGCTCCGGCGCTCAGTCGGCTCCCGGCCGGGCCTCCGG
>JBJHBX010000156.1:0-6677 GCA_050485725.1 Gemmatimonadales bacterium
CGCGCGTCGACCACGACGAGGCGGATCCCCATGTGCCGGCGGAAGGTGCGCTCGACGCTCTCGCGCTCGTTCTTCCGGAGCAGACCGTTGTCCACGAAGATGCAGGTCAGGCGATCCCCCACCGCCCTGTGCACGAGCACCGCGGCCACCGAGGAATCAACCCCCCCCGAGAGTCCGCAGATCACCTGCGCCTCTCCCGCCCGTTCGCGGATCGCCTCCACCGACTCCGTGACGAAGGCGCCGGGGGTCCAGGTCGGTTCGCATCCCGAGACCCGGAAGAGGAAGTTCGAGAGGATCTCCTCGCCGCGGACGGTATGGGCCACCTCGGGGTGGAACTGCACGCCCCAGAGCGGCAGGGTGGCATGCCGGAACGCGGCCACCGGGAGGGTGTCGGTCGAGGCCACCGCCACCCAGCCCGGGGGCGGCGCGTCGACATGGTCCCCGTGGGAGCACCAGACCCGGGTCGATTCAGCCGGGTCGAAGCCCTCGAAGAGCCCCTCTCCCTCCCGCACCCGGAGGTCGGCCCGGCCGTACTCCCGCGTCCCGTGCTCCACCTTCCCCCCGGAGTGATGCGCCATCAGCTGCATCCCGTAGCAGATCCCGAGCACCGGGAATTCGCCCGAGAGGAGCGCCGGGTCCACCCCCGGCACGTCGGGATCGTAGACCGACGCGGGGCCCCCCGAGAGGATGATCCCCTTCGGCCCCCAGGCCCGGATCCATTCCAGGGACCGGCTCGGCGGGTGGATCTCGCAGAAGACCCGCTCCTCGCGGATGCGGCGTGCGATGAGCTGCGTGTACTGCGAGCCGTAGTCGAGGATCAGGATCCGGTCGTGCGCCATCAGGTGGGGCTGGGTCATCGGGCTTCAGGCTCGTAGGATGCGAAGGGGGGCGGTTTCCGGGTGCGGGGTCGGGTTCAGGGCGCCGGCGGGATCGTCTCGCCCCGGAAGAGCTCCTCGAGCGTCTCGCGGCGGCGGACCAGGTGGGCGGTGCCGCGCTCCACGAGCACCTCGGCGGGCCTCGGACGCGCGTTGTAGTTCGAGGCCATCGTGAAGCCGTAGGCGCCCGTGGTGGCCACGGCGAGCAGCTCGCCCGGTTCGGGCACCGGCATCTCCCGGTCCCGGGCCAGGAAGTCCCCGGTCTCGCAGACGGGTCCGACGATCTCGACGGGTGCCACCTGTGCCCCGGCCCGGATCCGGACCGGCTCGATCCGGTGCCAGCCGCCGTAGTGCGATGGGCGCAGCAGCTCGGTCATTCCGGCGTCGGTGATCGCGAAGGTCTTCCCCCCCGCCTCCTTCACGTAGAGGACCCGGGTCAGGAGCACCCCCGCCTCGCCGGCAATGGAACGCCCCGGCTCGAGGAGGAGCCGAAGCCCGCGATTCCGGAGCGCCGGGACGACGGCTGCGGCCACTTCGTCGGGGGTCAGCCCGGGGCCCCCGTCGTAGCCGACGCCGAAGCCTCCCCCGAGGTCCACGTACTCGAGCCGAAGCCCCTCGGCCCCCAGCTCATCCACCACGGCCAGCACGGTGTCGAGCGCCGCCCGGTAAGGCTCCACCTCGTCGATCTGGGACCCGATGTGCACGTCGACTCCCCGGAGCCGGATGGACTGGCGACCGGCGGCCCAGCGGTAGAGCGCCTTCGCCTGCTCCACCGCGATCCCGAACTTCGTGGCTGCGTGCCCGGTCCGGGTGTACTCGTGGGGGGTGTTCGTGTGGATGTCGGGGTTCACCCGCAGCCCGACGGGCGCCCGCACGCCGAGCTCGGTCGCCACCCGGTCAAGCGCTTCGAGCTCTCCCCGGCTCTCGACGTGGAAGGCGAGGATCCCGGCCTCGAGGGCGGCCCGCATCTCGTCGTCGGTCTTTCCCACCCCGGCGAAGACGATGCGGTTCGCCGGGATACCGGCGGCGAGCGCCCGCGCCAGCTCACCCCCCGAGACGATGTCGGCCCCCGCCCCCATGGCACCGATCCGGTTCAGCACCGCCAGGTTGCCGTTGGCCTTGACCGAGTAGGCGAGGAGAAAGTCCACCCCCCCTTCCCCGCCGAAGGCCTCCTGGTAGGCCCGCACCCGGGCCTCGATCGCGTCGGCGGAATAGACGTAGAGGGGTGTGCCATGCTCGGCGGCCAGCGCCTCGAGCGAGACCGTGCCGTCGACGCCGGCGCGGAGCTCCCCCTGGATCCGGGGGAACGACTCGCCCAGCGACCGCGAGACACCCGCGCGCCCTGCCGTGCCCGCGTCCATCAGTACGCCTTCGCCCAAACGACCTCCATCTTCGAGGGGGCGTCCCCCCCGATGCACTGCTCCGGCGCGGTTTCCGTCCGGAAATCCGGGTCGGGAATGCAGCGGAGCGTGGCCTTCGTCTCCTCCTTGATCCGGGCCTCCACCGAAGGATCCCCGCTCCAGCCCGTGTACACGAAGCCACCGGGCCCGTCCAGGATCTCCTTCAGCTCGTCCATTCGGGTCACCCCGCGGTGCGAGTTCGCCTCGCGACGCGCCCGCGCCGCCTCGAGGAGCTCGTGCTGGAAGGCCTCGAGGCGGGCGGGGAGCCCCGTGACCGCCTCCTCCTCGGGCAGGAAGAGCTTCCGATCCTCGCCCTCGCCGCGTACCCGCTTCACCAGGCAGAGCTGCCCCTTCTCCAGGTCCTTCGGTCCCACCTCGATCCGGAAGGGCACGCCCTTTCGCTCCCATTCCCAGAACTTGGCACCCGGGTTCAGGTGGTCGCGGTCGTCCACCTTCGTCCGCACCCCCATCCCACCGAGGCGTGCGCTGACCTGGTGCGCCTTCTCGACCACGGCGGTCCGCTCCTCGTCCTTCCGGTAGATCGGCACGACCACGACCTGCCGGGGCGCCAGTCGCGGCGGCACCACGATCCCCGTGTCGTCGCCGTGCGTCATCACGAGCCCGCCCACGAGCCGCGTCGAGACCCCCCACGAGGTGTTCCAGGCGTACTCCTCCTGCCCCGCCTCGCTCTGGAACTTCAGGTCGAACTGCTTCGAGAAGTTCTGCCCCAGGTTGTGCGAGGTGCCGGCCTGGAGCGCCCGGTTGTCCTGCATCAGCGCCTCGCAGGTGTAGGTGCGCATCGCCCCCGCGAACTTCTCCGCGTCGGACTTGAGCCCCGTCAGCACGGGCATGGCGATCCACTCCTCCATGAAGCGGCGGTAGACGCCGAGCATCTGCCGCGTCTCGGCCTCGGCCTCGGCCTCGGTGGCGTGCGCCGTGTGCCCCTCCTGCCAGAGGAACTCCGCAGTCCGCAGGAAGAGGCGGGTCCGGAGCTCCCAGCGCATCACGTTCGCCCACTGGTTCATCAGCACCGGGAGGTCGCGGTACGACTGCACCCACTTGGCGTACATGTGGTAGATGATCGTCTCCGAGGTGGGGCGGACCACGAGCGCCTCCTCGAGCTCCTTGCCGCCGGCGTGCGTCACCACCGCCAGCTCGGGCTTGAAGCCTTCCACGTGCTCCTTCTCGCGCTCGATGAAGCTCATCGGGATCAGGAGCGGGAAGTAGGCGTTCTCGTGCCCGGTGGCCTTGAACATGTCGTCCAGGGCCCGCTGCATGTTCTCCCAGATCGCGTAGCCCCAGGGGCGGATCACCATGCTCCCGCGCACGGGAGAGTGGTCTGCGAGCTCGGCTCGCTGCACCACCTCGTTGTACCAAGCGCTGAAGTCTTCCGCCCTGGGGGTCAGTGCCTTTTCGTCCGCCATGCGCTCGTCGCCGGTCTCGTTCGTATCATGAATGGAGGGGATGCGGAACCGATCGCCGCACCCAGGGGGCGCTGCCGGGGGGAAACCCCGGGGGGCCCGGTTCCGGATAGGGGGCGGGCCGCACCCCCGTGATCGGCTGTCCGCGGCGCATCGTTCCGGCCGGCAGTCGCACCGGCCGGCGGCGCCCGATCCTCATTTCACCCGTTCCCGGAGCAGCACGATGCTCCCCGGAACCACGAGAAGAAGAATCGAAAGGACGATCCAGGTGGGTCGGAAGGCAAGCCCCGTTCCGGCACTGACGATCCACGCCACCAACGCACCGCCGCCCAGGGCGAAGCCCACGGCGGCGAAGAGGATCACCCACTCGAGGGCGTCGAGGCGGCGGATCGCCCGCTGCATCTCTTCCTGCGTCCCGGCGTAGGGATGATCCGGATCGATGGACCCCGGCCGGTCGCCCGCCTCCCTTCGACGGTCCCTGCGCGCGCGCTCGCGGCGTGCCTCCCGGTCGGAGCGCCGTCCCCCGCCACCCCCCGTCATGCACCGGGTTTCCCGGACAGGAGGGCTTCGAGCGAGGTTTCCCGTTCGGTGCCCTCGGACATCAGCTTGACCTGCACGACCCCGCGCTCGACCTCTTCCGGGCCGAGGAGTGCCACCCGTTCAGCACCCTCGGTCACCGCCGACTTGAGCTGTCTCCGGACGGTCTGATCGTGGAGGGGGGTCACCACCGAGTGGCCCGTGGCGCGCAGTGCGCCCGCCACCCGGCGGGCACGCGCCCGCTCGCGCGGGGTCACCGCGCCCACGAACCAGTCGACGCGCCGCGTCCATTCCGGCGCAAGGCCCCGGTCCCGAAGCAGCTCGGTCAGGACGACGTCGCCCATGCCGAAGCCCACCGCCGGAAGGGGGTCGCCCCCCACCAGCTCGAGCAGGCGATCGTAGCGCCCCCCGCCGCAAACGGCCCGGAACTCGCCCTTCCGGTCGAACACCTCGAAGACGATGCCCGTGTAGTAGGCCAGTCCCCGCACGATCGAAAGGTCGAACTCGACGTAATCGCCGAACCCCAGGTCGTCCATGACCCCCAGGAAGGCCTCGACCCGTTCCAGCGCCTCCGCAACCTCGGGATCCGCTCCGAAGCCCCGGCGGACGGCGTCGAGCCCGGTCTCGGCGAAGAGGGCGACGATCCGCTCCGCCGCCCCGGAGGTGACCGCCGCTTCCTCGACCAGCCGACCGGCGATTCGCTCCGAAGGCTCCCGCTCGATCTTGTCGATGATGGTGTAGGCGGTGGTCAGACGGGCTTCGTCCACCCCGGCGCTTCGGAGGAGCGCGGCGAGCAGGCGACGGTCCGAGACGCGGGCGCGAAGCTGGTCGGCCCCGAGCCCGAGCCCGCGCAGCGCGTCGAGGGCCACGGCCAGCACCTCGGCATCGGCGTCGACGGCGTCTTCTCCGACCAGGTCCACGTTCCACTGGAAGTGCTCGCGCAGGCGCCCCCGCTGCTGCCGCTCGTAGCGGAAGAGCTGCGGGATCGAGAACCAGCGGATCGGCTTCGGGAGGGCCCGGCTGCGATCCGCCAGGATCCGCGCCAGCGACGGGGTCATCTCGGGCCGGAGGGCCACCTCCCGGTCGCCCTTGTCCCGGAAGGCGTAGAGCTGCCCGACGATCTCGTCGCCCGACTTCTCGGTGTAGAGCTCGAGCCCCTCGAGCGGGGGGCCGTCGTACTCCTGGAACCCGTAGCGGAGCGCCGTCTCGCGCCAGCGGCGGAAGAGGTGCGCGCGGAGGGCCAGCTCCTCGGGCGGGAAGTCCCGAAAGCCGCGGAGTGTCTTGAATTTCTGGGGGCTCGACATGGGCGAATCTACCCCGAAACGGGGGCCGGAGACAAGGCCGATCGCCCTGTCGCGACGGGGCGATCGGGTGCTCGCGCCGCCCTTGCCGCGCGCCCTTCGTGGGGGCGCCGGTGCGCTTGCGGCGGGGGCAGCGCCCCACGCACCTTGCCGATGGCGGCGGGCGATGACGGCTCCCTGATTCCGGCCCCGGGTCCGCCGCCCCCGTCAGACCCCGCTCCCCCGAACAGGACGCGTCGATGCCCCCCCTCCCGCCCCGGGCCCCGCACCGCCGCACCGGACGGTGCCTCTTCCAGGTCGCGGGGCTCGCGCTGGGAGCCCTCGCTGCGACCACCGGCTGCCTGCCGGGTGGGGGGCCTGCCCCGGGGGTCGGTCCCGACCCCGTGACGGCTGCCTCAGCCCGGAGCCTCGACACGCCGCTCCGGGTCGTGAGCTACAACATCCGGCATGGCCGGGGCATGGACGGCGAGGTGGACCTGGCCCGCATCGCGGGAGTCCTGAACCCCCTCGAGCCCGATGTCGTGGCCCTGCAGGAGGTGGATGAAGGCACCACGCGATCCGGCGAGGTCGACCAGGCCCGCGCCCTCGGCCTTCTCACGGCGCTCGAGCCGGCCTTCGGGGCCTTCATGGACTACCAGGGCGGACGCTACGGCATGGCGATTCTCTCGCGATTCCCCATCGACGAGGCCTGGTCCATCGAGCTTCCGCCCGGGAACGAGCCCCGGGTATCGCTGGCCGCGAGGATCGTCCCGTCAGCCGGAGACACGGTGGTCGTCGTGAACGTCCACTTCGACTGGGTGGCCGACGACGGATTTCGCTTCGCGCAGGCGTCGGCCCTCGCGGCGACCCTCGACACGCTCTCTCACCCCTTCATCCTGGTCGGCGATGTGAACGACCAGCCCGGTTCGCGGACGCTGGCCCTCTTCGAGGCCCGGGCCCGGGAGGCCGGGAAACCAGCGGACGCACGCCACACCTTTCCTTCGGACGAGCCTCGCCGGGAGATCGACTTCATTTTCGGGGGGCCCCCGGCGGCGTGGCGGGTCGGGGGTGCGGAGGTGGTCGACGAGCGGGTGGCCTCGGATCACCGCCCCGTGGTGGCCGACCTCGTGCGGGTCCCGATCGTGCGCTGACTCCTCGGATCAG
>JBJHBX010000157.1:0-6598 GCA_050485725.1 Gemmatimonadales bacterium
GGGCGGGGGCACCATGTTCGGCGCCCGGTACGGGATCGAGCTTTCCGGCCCCTTCGCCCTCGAGTTCGGGGGGTTCTTCCTCCCCACCGACCGACGGGTGCGCGTCCCGAACGCTGAAGGGGACGGGATCGACGAGCTGGGCACCGCCGACGCCGTCGTCGGGGCCCTCGACGGGCGGCTTCGCTTCACCCTGACCGGGGCGCGGACCTGGAACCGCCTCGCGCCCTTCGTCTCGATGGGCGGAGGCATCGCGCGAAACTTCTCCGGCCGGATCGAGGAAGAGGCCGAGCTTCCCACCGACGTGCGCGCCACCTTCGGCCCCACCTTCATGGGCACGCTGGGCGCGGGAACCCGCCTCTTCCTGAGCGACCAGCTCGTCCTGCGCCTCGACGCGACGGCGCACTACTGGAAGCAGGGAACGCCACAGTCCTTCCGCTTCCTCGACGAGGAGGCCGTGGGTCCCATCGTCGACCAGGAATGGCCCGCGGTGGGCGGCTTCACGGTGGGGCTCTCCTGGCGGTTCTGACCGTCGCCGGGAGGGGGGGGCGGCGCCACCTCCCCATTCTCATGCTCGTGGCCGTCCTCGTGGCAGGCGGATGCACCGTACCGCGGTGGCCCGTCGACGGTCGGATGACCTCCCCCTTCGGCCTCCGGAGCTTCGGGGGCGGCTTCCTCCCCTCGGTACACCACGGCGTCGACATCGACGTGCCCACCGGCACCCCCGTTCACGCGGTGCTCCCGGGGCGCGTGCGCTTCGCGGGAGAGATGCGGGGATACGGCCAGGTCGTCTGGCTCGAACACCGGCGCGGTACCCTGACGGTCTACGCCCACCTCTCGAGCATCGCCGTCCGCACGGGCGACCCGGTCCGGGGCCGCCAGGAGATCGCCCGGTCCGGCGCCTCCGGAAACGTCACCGGCCCCCACCTCCACTTCGAGGTGTGGAAGGGGGGCCGGCCGGTGGACCCGGTCCAGGCGCTCGGTCGAAGGCCCGGCCCGGTGCGCTGAATCCGGAGGAAGCGCCGACCCCGAAGCGCGCGGGGCCGGCGGCATCCGGGGGGTCACCCTTCCGCGCGCACCTTCCGGATCTCGTCGGTGAGGCGCGGCACCACATCGAACAGGTCCCCGACGATCCCGTAGTCGGCCACCTTGAAGATCGGCGCATCGGCGTCGCGGTTCACCGCCACGATCGTGCCCGCGGTCCGCATGCCGGCCAGGTGCTGGATCGCCCCCGAGATCCCGATGGCGAAGTAGAGCTTCGGGGCCACCGTCTTCCCGGTCTGCCCCACCTGCTCCCCGTGCGGGCGCCAGCCTGCATCCACGACAGCCCGTGAAGCGCCGAGCCCCGCCTGGTCGCCCAGCGCGGCCCGGAGCTCCTCCAGGAGCGCCCAGTGCTCGGGGTCCTTCATGCCGCGCCCGCCGGACACGACCACGGTGGCCTCGGACACGTCGGGCACATCGCCCCCCGTCGCCTCGAAGCTCGTGATCCGCGTGGGCCAGCTCGACGGATCGAGATCCACCGTCAGCGCCTCCACCGTGCCCGCCCCACCCCGCTCCTCGGGCTGGAAGACGTTCGGTCGGAGCGACGCCACCACCGGCGACGCATCGACGGTGATGCGGGTGAAGGCCTTTCCGGCGTAGACGGGGCGGGTCATCACGATCCGGCCGCCCTCGACCGAGAGCCCGGTCACATCGGCGGCCAGCGGCACGTCGAGGGCCGCCGCCACGCGGGGCGCCAGGTCCTTCCCCTGCCCCGTCGCGGCGAAGAGCACCGCACCGTAGCCCCCCTCACGCACCGCGCGGGCCACGACCCCGGCATACCCCTCGGGGTGATAGGCTCCGAGGGCCGCGTGCTCCGCGACCTTCACCACCTCGGCTCCGAAGCCACCCAGGCTCCCGGCGCCGGCAGCCACGCCCTCGCCGCCCACCACCAGGGCGTGCGCACTGCCGCCCAGCGTCGAGGCCAGCTGGGCCGCAGCCGTCACGACCTCCCGGGCGGTGCCCCGGAGGCTTCCACTGCGCTGTTCCACCACTGCAAGTACGTTGGACATTTCGCGTTTCCGGTCCGGGGTCAGAGTACGTTGGCTTCCTCGCGGAGAATCCGCACGAGCTCGGGCACCGCGTCGGGGCCCTCGCCCACGATCCGTCCGGCGCTCCGCTCGGGCGGAAGCTCCATCGACTCGACCCGGATCCGCGACGGCGCGGCCGCCGCATCCCGGATCTCGAGGGGCTTCTTCTTTGCCGCCATGATCCCCTTGAGCGAGGCGTAGCGCGGCTCGTACTCGCCCTTCGTGATCGTCAGCACGGCCGGGAGGGGGAGCTCGACGAGCTCGGTGCCTCCCTCCACCTCTCGTCGGCAGCGAACCGTGTCGCCCTCGACCTGGAACGACGAGACGGCGGTGGCGCACGGACGCCCCATCAGCGTGGCCAGCATCGGGCCCACCTGCTGCTGGTCGTCGTCGGCGGCCTTCACCCCCAGGAGCACCAGGGGCGCGTCGTGCCCCTCGAGTTCGGCGGCCAGCGCCTTCGCGGTGGCGAGCCCGTCGGGCGTCACCTCACCCTTCAGGAGCACCGCGCGGTCCGCCCCCATGGCCAGCGTCGTCCGGAGCACGTCCTGCCCCGCCTCGTCGCCCAGCGACACGGTCACGACCTCGCCGGCCCCCTGCGCCTCCTTCAGGCGCAGCGCCGCCTCGACGGCGAACTCGTCGTAGGGGCTCACCACGTACTTGACCCCGCCGGGGTCGATCGAGGTGCCGTCGCCACCGACCCGGATCCGGGTCTCGGTGTCGGGCACGCGCTTCACGCAGACTGAAATGTTCACCTGTGAACTCCAGGCTCGGGTGTTGTGAATGGGCCGGCGCCGCCCCGCGGCACCGGGACTACATGCCCAGCCCCACCACCGCGAAGCCCGCGGTGGCGATTCCCCCTGCGATCAGCGCGTAGGGGAGCTGGGTGCGCACGTGATCGATGTGGTCCGTGGCCGCAGCCATGGACGAAATGATCGTCGTGTCGGAGATCGGCGACGAATGATCGCCGAAGATCCCACCAGCCAGCGCCGCCGCCACGAAGGGCGAGGGCGGAAGCCCCAGTGCCAGCGCCGCAGGTACGGCAATCGGGAGCATGATGGCGAAGGTGCCCCAGCTGGTCCCGGTGCTGAAGGCGATCCCCCCCGAGACCAGGAAGACCAGCGGAAGGAAGATCACCGGCGGGAGCACCCCGGCCGTGACCTGTGCCACCCACGGGCCGGTCCCGAGTTCCCGCGCCACGTCGCCCAGGGCGAGGGCCAGGAGCAGGATCAGTGCGAGGGGCACGAGCCCGCCCGCTCCCTTGAGCCCCGTGCGGGTCAGCTCGTCGACGGTGGCCCCCTTCTGCGCCAGCAGGAGCGCCCAGCTCATGCCCAGCGCCGCGAGCACCGCCCAGAGCACCGAGGTCGACCCCGACCCGGCGCGGATGTCGCCGTCTCCGGTGATCAGCAGTCCGAGCGGCATCATCACCACCATCGTCACGATGGGCAGGATCATGTTGACGGCGCGCGGAGGGATCCGGTCGTTCGGCTCCGGCGAAAGGATGTCCTCGTCGATCATCGGCTGCGAATGCGGCCAGTGCAGCTTCCCGTCGCGGGTTCGGGCCTCGGCCTTCCTCATCGGGCCCAGGTCCAGCTTCCAGATCACCGTCGCAAGCGCCAGGAAGAGCGCCGCCAGCGCGTAGAAGTTGAAGGGGATCGAGCCGATGAAGACGCCGAGGGGGTCCTCGACCCCCAGCGAGTCCAGGATCCCCAGGTTGTAGGCGCCCCACGCATTCAGCGGAATCAGGATGCACACCGCCGCCGAGGTGGAGTCGATCAGGTACGCGAGCTTCTCGCGCGACACCCGGTACCGGTCGAAGAGGGGGCGCGAGACCGAGCCGGCCACGAGCACCGTGATGTTCGACTCGATGAAGATGATCACGCCGACGATCCAGGCCAGGAACTGCGCCCGCCGCGGCGTGTTGACCCACTCGCGGGTCTCCAGGTAGTGCACGAAGCCGCGCACCCCGCCCGAGGTCTCGATCGTCGCGATCAGCGCGCCGATGACCAGCGTGAAGAGGATCACGTTGGCGTTCCCGGCGCTCGCGAGCACCGCCACCGAGGCCTCGATGGACCGGCCGAGCCCGGCCAGGGGGTTCCACCCCTCGACGATGATCCAGCCGAGCCAGACGCCGGCGCCGAGCGAGAGGTAGACCTGCCGTGTCCAGATGGCGAGGACGATGGCCATCACCGGCGGCAGGATGGACACCCAGGTGGGATCGGTCATCCGGTCGGTCTCCCGGTTCGGGGGTGGGGGTGGGCCTTCGGGGATGCGTCCGCGCGTGCACGGTCCGGCGCGGCGGTTTCCGCCGGGGCCGGCCACGGGTTCGCCCCGGAAACGGGAAGCGCCAGCCCCGGCTGGGGATGGCGCCTCCGGTCCCGGCATTCCGGGAAGTCAGGACGAAGCACGGCCTGTCGTGGACTCAACCGCGGGACCGCCCGCCGTTTCCGCCGCGGCGGCGTCCGCCGCTTCCCGACCCGCGCGGACGCCGCCCGCCCCCGCCGGAAGGCGACTTCTTCGGGGCGGGTCGGCCGGCGGGCCCGTGGGCCTCGGCCCGTCGCCTTGCCACGTCGTCGATCCACTGCTCCAGCAGCGTCTCGGCACGGGCGGCGGGAAGGAGCTTCCGGATCTGGTCCGGGTCGGTCTCCATCACGTGGAAGAGGCGCTCACCGTGCGCCTCGACCAGCGTCTCGGCCGTCTTCTTTCCGACGCCCTTGTACGAGTTCATCAGGTACTGCGCCATGCTCTCGGTGCCGTTCGGAAGCCCCAGGTCGTCCAGGTCCGTGGCGCCGGCGGCCGTGGATCGCTCCGGGGCCTTCGCGACCGGCGCGGCCGGTGCAGCGCGTTCGGAGGGCGCGGCGACGGCCTGCCCCTCGAGGAGGGGGGGCGGCTCATCCGTGGCGCTCCCGCGGCGACGGGTCGAGAGCCGGGGGCGGAGGCGCCGTCCGTCGGGGCCCTCCACGCTGGTGCCCGGCGTCCTGCCCGGCCTGTCCGCGCCGGCCGCGGAGGCGTCGGTCCCGGGCTTGCCTGAAGTCCGGGGCGCCGCGGGCGCCGCCGCAGCGGCGCCACCGAAGGCGTCGGCCCCGCCCCGGACGCGGAGCTCGTAGATGCCGTTGTCGTCGCGGGAGAGCGTCACGACCTCGTGGTCGTGGGCCTGCCGCAGGAACCGCGAGAACTTGCCGAAGCCGAGTTCGGCCTCGTCGAAGCCGGCCTCGATCGCCAGCATGCGCCGCTTCACGTCGGAGTCGCGGACCGCCTCGTCGCCGTCGGCCAGGTCGCCGATGGCCCGGACGAGCAGCGCGTAGGCCTCACGCAGGCGGGCGGGGTCCGCGGGGGTCCCGGCGGCGTCGTCCGGCGAGGGTTTCGCCGCACCCGTCTGCGCCGCATCGACCTGCGCGGCCGCCGACTCCGCGGGCGCGGCTTCGGGGGTGTCCGCGGGGGTCGCCTCGTCCGGGGTCCCTGGCTCCGGGGCCACGGAAGCCGCCTCGGCGGCGTCGTCGTCCCTTCGGGCGGAATCGCGGCCCCGGTCGCGACCGCCGCGTCCGGAGCGGCCGTCCCGTCCCTCGCGGCCCTCCCGGTCGCGCCGGCCGGGAGCCCTCGCATCTCCCCCCTCCGAGGTTGAAGCGGACGAGGACGCGGTCGAACCCCGCCCCGCCGCCACCTCGTACTGCCCGTTCTCGAGCTTCCGGAGCTGGAGGAGCCCCTTCTGGGCCGCCTCGGTCAGGAATCGCGAGAACTTGCTGAAGCCGATCGCCTTCTCGTCGAAGGTCGAGTCCAGGTCCAGCATGACCTGCTTCAGGCGGTCCGAGCGCATCACGTCACGGCGCTTCGTCATCTGCTCGACGGCCCGCTCCACCAGCGACCAGGGGTCCTGCTGGCTCCGCTGCTCGCCCGACCCCGCCTTCCGGAGGCCGGTGAGCGAGGTATACGAGTAGTACTCGTCGCAGTTCTGGACGAGGATGTCGGAGGAGGACTCCTGGATCCCGACGCCGATCACGTACTTGCCGTACTCCTTCAGCTTGAGCACGAGCGACGAGAAGTCGGAGTCCCCGGTCAGGAGGATGTAGGTGCCGATCTCGGGACGGGTGAAGACGAGCTCCATGCCGTCGATGGCCATCCGGATGTCGGTGGCGTTCTTCTTCGAGCTCCCGTAGGCCGGGGCGAAGATGAGGTCGACGGACGCCTCGGAGAGGGGCACGATGTACTGCGGGTACCGGCGCCAGTCGGCGTAGGCGCGCTGCACCGTGACCTTGCCGCGGATGACGTCGGACTTGAGGAGATTCTTGAGTTCCTTCGAGAGGTCGCTCCGCATTCCCATCGTGACGTTGTCGAAGTCGATGAGGAGCGCGGCGTTGGGCGCACCGGAGGAGGACGCCCCCTCGGCGTGGGGCGCCCGGATGTAGGGTATGTTCATGAAATGGGGTTCAGGGTTCGCAGCTGTTCGGAAATGTGGGCCGCGAGCCTCCCCTTCCGGACCCCGCGGGGCGGGCCGGAGTGTCCGGACCGACGTGTCGCAGGGGTGCGGGGCGGGGGGG
>JBJHBX010000158.1:0-6589 GCA_050485725.1 Gemmatimonadales bacterium
GACCCCGGACATCGGATCGAAGCGGACGAGCCCCTCGTTGGATCCGAACCAGAGCGAGCCGTCCCCGGTGCGGGTCAGCGAGGGGAAGGTCCACCGCCCCGTTCCCGCACGCTCGCTGTAGCGGTACGACCGGAAGCGGCCGGTTCCGGGATCCACCAGCTCGGCCAGCCAGTTCTCGGTGACCACCCACAACCGGCCGGAGGCATCGAGGTAGACGTCGTAGACCTGTTGTTCCGGGAGACCGCCGGGGTCCCCGGGGTCGTGCCGGTAGTGCCGGGCCCTTCCGGTGGCGATCTCGTAATGGTAGAGCCCCCGCGCCGTCCCGGCCCAGAGGAAGCCCCGGGGGTGCTCCACCAGGGCCCACACCCCGGTGTTCCCGAAGTCGTCCGGGCGGTCGGAGGTGGTCTCGAAGGAGGTGAACTCCCCCGTGGCCCGGTCCCAGCGGTACAGGAGCCCCGCGTCGATCCAGAGCCCCCCCCCGGAGTCCTCGAAGACGGTGTAGACGCTGAAGCCGGCCACCCGCCAGGGCCGGTCCTCGGGACGGACGAAGGTGCGGAACCGCTCGGCTTTCGGGTCGTGGATGTTCAGGCCGAACCCGTTGGTCCCCACCCAGATCACCTCCGAGCGGTCCTGGAAGAGGGCCGTGGGCACGTTGCTGTTCATCCCCGCGGGAGCGAGGGGTTCGTGCCGGAGGTACTGGAAGGCCTGTGTGGAGGGATCGAAGCGCATGAGCTCCGAGGGGGTGGCGAGCCAGAGGATCCCCGCCCGGTCCTGCAGGATCCCCTTCACCTGGCCCCACCCGTAGCGGAAGGTGCGGTATCGGTGGTAGTGGTGGGTGATCCGGCTCCGATCCACATCCAGCACACTGATCCCCGAGGCGGACCCGATCCAGATTCGCCCCTCACCATCCTCCAGGAGGGAGGTCACTCCCCCTTCGTCCGCCAGCCCTGCGGGGGAGCCGGGGTCGAATCGATGGGCCTGGAGGGCGCCGGAGCCCGGCTCCAGCCGGTCCAGCCCGTTCCCCCGGCCCACCCAGAGGGTGCCCCCCCGGTCCACCAGGAGGGCGTGGATCGCATCGTGTCCCGGACTGGTTGGGGTGCCGGGGTCCTGGCGGAACCACTCCAACCGGGTGTCCGGATCGCCTGCGGCGCCCGGGGCCAGTCGGGCCAGTCCATTTCCGTCTGTGCCGATCCAGAGCGCGCCATCCGTCCCCTGGGCCAGGGCCATGACCGCGGAGCCGGCCTCCAGCCGAACCCGGTGGAAGGACTCCCGGTCCCGGTCGAAGCGGTTCAGCCCGCCCCCTTCCGTTCCCACCCACAACTGCCCCTCCCGGTCCTGGAGCAGGGCCGTGACGGTGTTGTCGGAGAGGGAATGGGGGTCGAAGGGATCGTGCCGGTACACGCGGAAGGTGTAGCCGTCGTACCGGTTCAGCCCGTCCTTGGTGCCGAACCAGAGGAACCCCCGGCGATCCTGCACGATGGCCGACACGGCGTTCTGGGAGAGCCCGTCGGCGATGGTGAGGTACCGGAAGGTGGGCGGGTCCAGACGATCCTGCGCATCCGACGCATCCGGTGTCAGCAGGGCGGCGGCCAGGAGGGCGGTGGCCAGGAGGGGAGCGCCGGCCAAGGGGACCCCCTTGGCCCCGGATCGGACCCGGAAGCACAGGGGAGGGTGCGGAGGGGGCCGCTGGACCATGCCGCAATCTACACCCCCGGTCGGGCGAAAGCACGGCGCTTGTGCCGCGGCGGGCGCGTCCGAGCTGGCGTATCCATGGATTTGACCCGGCGGAACTCCACTCTCCGCGCTACGACAAGCCCGACGCCAGGTTCGCCCCGTTCATCCACTTCGCCCTCATGCCCGAAGCACTTCGTCCACATCTCGTGAGAACACGCCTTGGAACCCGGGGAATACCCGGAACCGTGGAGGGCCCCCCCTACCGCCCGCGGCGCCGGTGCTTTCCGCCCCCCTTGCAGTCGAACTTCTCCTCGACCCTGCTGCGCTTCACCTCGTACTTGTACGTACAGCCGTCCGCCTTCCACTCGTACTTGTAGTCCCCCTTCCGTGGGTCGTACTTCTCTTTGACCCGGGCATGAGGGGGAGGAGCCAGGGGGTGGCCGTGGGAGACGACCACGGGGACGACGGCCCGATGGGGCGCGCCCACTTCGATGTGGACCTGCTGGACCCCTGACCGGTCCACAACGACTCCCCCGCGGACCTGCGCCTCGGCTGAGGTGGCCGCTGCAGCCCAGAGGAAGAGGACAGGGAAGAGCAGGGAAGGGGAGCGTCTCATGGGGATCTCCGCAGGGGTCCCCCGGCGTGCCGGTCGGGTACCGGGCGTGCGCCGGGAAGGATGGGGCGCTGCGGGTTCGGGAAGGCAACGCGTGTGCCCGACCCCCCAAGCCTGCGGGTAACCCGTTACCTGGTAAGCATATGGAGGGGAGGGGGACCATCGGGCCGCCACCCGATGCGTCCGCCCCAGGGGACAGGGGGCGGCAACGGAGGTGGACGGTGGACCGGACCCGGGCGGCGGACCCGGTCAGGCCCGGACCCTGGTTGGGTTGCCCTTCGGAGAGGTTCAGCCGCCCAAGAGTCCCCCGGCGTCCGTGCCCGCCCCGCCCTCGCCGGCACGGCCTCCACTCAGCGCCGAACGGATCTGCGCCACGAGCTCCCCTCGGTCGTACGGCTTCTCCAGCACCCCCTCGATCCCGAGCTCCTCGACCTCCCGCAACGCCGCCTCGTCCAGGTATCCGGAGGCCACCAGGATCGGGAGATCCGCGCAAATCCGCCGGATACGCCGCGCCATGGCGAGCCCCGTCATCCCGGGCATCGCCTGGTCGGTGAGCACGAGGTCGAAGGCGGCCGGGTCTTCCTCCACCCTTCGGAGCGCCGATTCGGGCGAGGCGGCCTCCTCCACCGCATGCCCAAGCCGCTGGAGGATCATCCGCGTCGCCCGCCGCACCATCTCCTCGTCGTCGACGAGGAGGACCCGCGCCCGTCCCTCGGCCGGGAGGGGGGGCTTCCCGTCCGGAGCCGCCCCCCCGGCCCCCTCCGGCGCCGGTGCCTCGCGGTCGGTGGCCGGGAGCCGGATCGTGACCGTGGTGCCCCGACCCGGTGCGCTCCGGAGCCCCAGGGTGCCCCCCGCACCGGTAACGGTCCGGTGGGCAAGGGCCAGGCCGAGCCCCGTGCCCTTGCCCGGTGGGCGGGTCGTGAAGAAGGGGTCGAGGGCCCGGCGCATGACCTCCTCGCTCATCCCGATCCCCGTGTCGGTGACCTCGAGGACGACGTGGTCCCCCGTGGACGCCGGGGGTGACGGAGTGCCCCGCTCCAGACGGGACGAGAACCGGATCGTGCCGCCCGTCTCCTGCATGGCGAGGTACGCGTTCGTCCCCAGGTTCATGAGGACCTGGTGGAGCTCGGTGGCGTTGGCCAGGACCCGCGCTCCCGGCGCGCCGTCGGCGCACTCGAGTCGGACGGTGGCGGGAAGGGTGCTGCGGAGGAGGGAGACGACCTCACGCAGGACATGGTCGATCTCCAGGGGACGGCGTTCCGCCTCGGTCCCGCGGCTGAAGGTGAGGATTCGACGCACGAGGTCGCGCGCACGCTCGGCGGAGCGGATGACATCGCCCAGGTCGGCCCGTTCGGGGCTGTCTGGCGGGAGGCGGTCGCGGACCTCGTGCGTCTCCATGAGGATCGGGACGAGGAGGTTGTTGAAGTCGTGCGCGATCCCTCCGGCCAGGGTGCCGAGGGCCTCCATCTTCTGGGATTGGGCGAGCTGGCCCTCGACGCTCCTGCGATCAATGATCTCGCGTTCGAGCTCCAGGTTCGCCTGCTCGAGGCGGGCGCGGGAGGCCCGCGCTTCGTCGAGGGAGCGCTCCAGCGAGCGCACGAGGTAGGCGATGGAGAGGGAGAGGACGCCGGCGAGGAAGAGGACGGAGCCGAGGGTGGCGGCCCAGGAAGCGAAGTCGTAGCGCGAACCGAGCTCGAGGTGCCCGGGGCCCAGGAGGTCAAGGTGGAGGACGAGGACGCCCGCCGCTCCCGTGGCCAGGACGAGCCCCAGCCCGAGAAGTGCTCCGCGGAGTCCGAAGAGGATCGCGGCGAGGATGGGGGTGGCGAAGAGCCAGACCACGCCTCCGCCGAGGGGGCCCACCTCGACGAGGAGGACGAGGGCGAGGAGGAAGCAGAGCGCGATGAAGCCGCCTGCGCGCAGGTCGTAGGGGAGCCCGCGCCAGCCCGCGAGGGTCAGGGCGATCACCAGGGCGATCGTATCGGCGACGACGAGGAGCGTCAGCCCCGCGGCATGCGCGGCGAGCACCCCGGGCACATAGGCGATCAGGGCGAGGGCCGCCGTGGCCCAGAGGGTCACGTCGAGGACGCGCCGGCGCCAGTCGCTGAGGGAGGGGGTCGGATCGGGCAGGGGTCGGCGGGGAAGGGGGGGCGTTCGGTAGGGACAGGGTTCCCGGGGGACGGCCATCGCGCGTGACCACGGTCCGCAAGGGTGAAGATAGCGAGGTGGGGGGCAGGGGGCAGGCGCCCCGGGGACCACACCCCCATCCCCGACCTCCTCACCCCGCCGGTCACTTGCGGATCGCCGCCCCACGGATCAAGGTGCAGGCGGCCCTGGCACATAGTCCATACGCGGCTCAAGCCTTGACCCCATCTCCCCGAACAACTGGATCCGCGACGTTCACCTGTTCGACGCGGATCCGAGCGTGAGGGCCCGGGTAGGCGATCGGAGCGGGCTGACGCCCTGGGATTCATCTGCGTTTCCCCGAGAGTGGCGCTGTGAGATGCAACCGCTCGACCCGCAGCCCTGAACAGTGCTCGAAGTCCCGGAGGTCGTATGTCACGAGGCTGGCGTCATGGACAGCCGCCCCGGCGGCGATCTGGCCGTCCCCGGAGGGGGGAGTGAGAGACTGCCCCTCGCCAGCCGACCGCGCTGCTCCCCAGGCCACTAAGCTGCATCCGGATTCTCGCGGACGGGTTCGGACAGGACGTTGGTGTCGAGCAAGCTTCTGGTATCGCGCCGCGGAGAGCAGGACCGCCACCGGCGCGCCCCACCGCTCGATCTGGATGGCCTCGCCCTCTTCGGCCTCCCCCCGAGCAGGCCAGGAAGCTTCGCTCGAGCCTCCGCGCCCCCCCCCGTTGTCCCGGGCGTCCGATCGGCTCACGCTGGATCCGGGCGCGGTAAGGTGTCGATCTGGTTGATGGCCCTGATCGCCGCCAGCTCCCCTTCGGAAAGCCCGGCCTTCCGGAGGATTCCAAGAATGAAGTCGGTCTTCCCGGCAATGTAGCTGTCGATATCCTCGGGGAACTGTTGGGCGAGCGCCTCCTTCAGCTTGCCGTACTCTTCGACCGCTGCTGGATGGGAGCGAAGGTAGTTGCGGAAGCTCAGGTGGTTCTTCACGCTCAAGCTGTGGCGGTGGCTTGCATAGAGGTGGTGCTTCGGGAGTGATGGGGCGTGCCGAAACGCTTCGCGCTCCGGTACCCCCAGATCGCCGCGGTGGACGTACCCGAGGCTTCCCAGAGCCTTGACGATGGGGGGAATATCGCGCGGCGACGCGACGATGATGCATGCATCGACCACGGGCTTTGCTCGAAGCCCTGGGACGGCCGTGCTACCCACGTGCTCCAGAGCCATCGCCGAATGCTGCACTGCCGGCCAGACCTGAGCATAGATACGCTCAAAGATCCGTGGCCACTCGGCGTCGTATCTCTGCACCTCGACTCTCGCCATGTCGCCCAATCCCTGCGTCCGGCTGACGCCCTGCCGGTAAGCTGCGGTTCGCGCGCCACACGGCACCGATCGATCTCGACGATCAGACCCTTGCGTCGATTCATGAGTCGCGGGGTGCTCCGCTATCGAAACCCCACCTCTCGCCGGAGCCGCTCCATCCGCTCGTCGCCCCGAAGGGCGTCGAACCAGGGAGTCTCGATCTGCAGCATCATGGGTGCCCGGGCGCGGAGGCCCTGCTCCAGGGCGTACATGGCGGCGTCGGGCTCCTCGAGGACGGCGTAATAGAAGGCGAGGTCCAGCCACCGCGGGGTGGGCTCGCGCCCGCGCTCGTCGAGGTAGGCGAGGGCGTCGCGCCGTGCTTCCGGGTGGCCGGGGGCGCGGGAGAGGGAGACGACGGCGTTGGCGCTCATCGCACCTGAGAGCTCGGCCCAGCGGCGGCCGGCCTCCTCGGCCGCATCCAGGCGTCCCTCGAGTAGATGGACCCGGTGGAGGAAGAAGAACGGAAGAGCGAAGGACGGGTCCATGCCGACGGTGCGCTCCCACTGGGCGATGGCCTCTGGGAACTGCCGGCTCAGCAGCAGAACCAGGCCCAGGTCGTTGTGGGCCACCAGGGAGAAGGGATCCAGCTCGATGGCGCGGCGCACGGCCTCCACCCCCGCTTCGCCCCGCCCCGTCTTGGCCAGGTGTTCGCCGTACCACTGGTGTGCGGTGGCGTAGTCCGGGTTCACGGCCAGCGCCCGGAGGTACTCGCGCTCGGCGTCGTCCGCTCGCCACTGGTAGTGGTAGCTCAGGCCTCGCGCCGCATAGGCCTCAGCCAGCGTCGAGTCCAGCGCCAGCGCGCGGTCGGCCGCGGCA
>JBJHBX010000159.1:0-6581 GCA_050485725.1 Gemmatimonadales bacterium
CGGGATGGACCGGGCGCTGGGGTTCGGGCTCAAACTGCCGGGCGGGTTCAGGCAGACGCACCTGGGAGAGCTCGGGGGCGGCGCGGCGGGCGCAGAGGTTTCACGGGGCTGACGCGGCGTCGGCGAGACGCCGCTGCGGGTGCCGGGTCGGACCGACCCGGAAAGGACTGTCCCGTCCGGGGCCCGGGGGCCAGATTGGGCCCGACCCCATCCCGCAGCGAACCGCTCCCGAACCCCCTACGCCCATGCAGCGCGCCACGCTCCGACCCCGGTCGTTCCCCCTCCTCGCGGCGACCCTTCTCGCTGCATCCGCCTCTCCCCTCGCATCCCAGGCAGGCCCCGGGTACTACCAGTCCCCGACGCTCCACGGCGAGATGATGGTCTTCTCGTCGGAGTCGGACCTCTGGCGCGTTGCGGTCACGGGGGGCTCGGCGCACCGGATGACCAGTCACCCGGCGCCCGAGTCGGAGCCGCATCTCTCCCCCGATGGGCGATGGCTCGCCTTTACGGGCCGCTACGACGGAAGCGCCGACGTGTACCGGATGCCCGCGGGGGGCGGGCCGGTGGAGCGTCTGACCCACGAACCCGACGAGGTCCGCGTCCAGGGGTGGACACGGGATGGCCGCATCCTCTACGCGAGCCAGGGCGAGGTGGGTCCGAGCTGGTACTGGGTGCTTCGTGTCGTGGACCCGGTTTCGGGGGCCATCGAGACCCTCCCCCTGGCCGACGCCCGCGAGGGAACCTTCGACGACGAGGGCAACGTGTGGTTCACCCGTTTCGGACTCGAGGTGACCGCCGACAACGTCCGCGCGTACCGTGGGGGCGCCATGGCCCAGCTCTGGCGCTACCGACCGGGGATCGACGACGAGGCGGTGCGACTCGCCCCGGACCACGAGGGAAACCTGACCCGCCCGATGTGGTGGAACGGGCAGCTGTACCTGGTCAGTGACGAAGGCGGCGTGGCCAACCTCTGGCGCATGGATCCCGACGGGTCGAACCCGTCCCGACTCACCCGCCACGACGACTTCGAGGTCCGGGGTGCCACCCTCGACGCCGCCGGGGGCCGCATCGCCTACCAGCATGGCGCGGATCTCCGCGTTCTCGACCTCGCATCGGGGGAGGACCGGATCATCGACATCGACCTGGGCTCGGACCGCGCCCGCACCCGCACCCGCTGGATCGACGATCCGATGAACTGGCTGACCTCGGTGGGCTTCGCCCCCGCCGGCGACCGGGTGGCGCTCACCGCCCGGGGGCGTCCCGTGGTGGTGGGCACCGGCGAGCTCCGCCGCATCGAGCTTCCACTCCCCGCCGCCAGCCGGGCTCGGGAAGCGGTGCCGAGCCCCGATGGCCGCTGGATCTTCGCCTTCGTCGATGCCGGGGGAGAGCAGGAGCTCTGGCGTTTCCCGGCCGACGGCCTCGGCGAGGGTGAGCCGCTCACCTCGGACGCCGCGGGCCACCGCGTCGGCATGCGCGTTTCCCCCGACGGCGCCCGCATCGCCCACTGGGATCGGCGCGGGCACCTCTACCTGCTCGACCTCGGGTCCCGCACGAACCAGGAAGTGGACGACGCCCGGGGAGGCGGCTACCGCGACGTGACCTGGTCGCCCGACGGGCGCACCCTGGCGCTGACCCGCTTCGACACCCCTGCGCGGCGCCCCCAGGTGGTCCTCTTCGACGTCGACTCCGGTGCGAAGCACACCGTGACCTCGGACCGTTACGAGAGCTACAGCCCCGCCTTCAGCCCCGACGGCCGATGGCTCTGGTTCCTGTCGGACCGGAGCTTCAGCCCGACCCCCGGAAGCCCTTGGGGCGACCGGAACACCGGGCCGGTCTTCGATCAGCGGACCCGGATCTACGCCCTGGCGCTCCAGCCCGGGAACGCCTTTCCGCTGGCGCCACGGACCGAGCTCGCCCCCGCGGGTGAGGGAGATGCGGGCCGGGCAGGCGGCGGCGCGCAGGCGGGCTCCGGAAGCGATGCGGCACTCCCCGCCATCGACTTCGAGGGGCTCGCCTCGAGGCTCCACGAGGCCCCGCTGCCCTCCGGGAACTACTCGAACCTCCTCGTGACCGCCGCACGGCTCTACCTGGTGGAGCGGGCCCCGGGCTCGGGTCCCGCACTCCGCACGGTGGAACTCGGCGCCGCGCGTCCGCGCCTCGCGACCTTCGGCGAGGGCATCACGAGCGCCGAGCTCTCGGCAGACCGATCCCGGATGCTCGTGCGCCGCGGGAGCGACCTCTTCATCGTCACCGCGGGGCAGCAGCTCGCTCCAGACCTGACCGATGCCCGGGTGCGCGCCGGGAGCTGGCGGGTGGCCATCGAGCCGGCCGAGGAGTGGCGCCAGATGTTCCTCGACGCCTGGCGGATGCAGCGGGATTTCCTCTACGACCCAGACTTCCGCGGCGTGGACTGGGCTGCCGTGCGCGACCGGTACGCGCCCCTCGTGGATCGGGTCGGTGACCGGCGGGAGCTCGACGACCTGCTTCGGCAGATGGTCGCCGAAATCGGGGTCCTCCACTCCCAGGTCCGGGGCGGGGAGTATCCATCCGATCCCGAGTCCGCCTCCCCGGCCTTCCTCGGGGGCACCTTCGAGCCGGCGCCGGAAGGGCTGCGCGTTGCCCACGTGTACCGGACCGACCCCGAGCTTCCCGCCGAGAGGGCCCCGCTGGCCCGTCCCGAGGCGGGGCTCATGGCCGGCGACGTGATCACCCGGGTGAACGGGCGCGCGGTAGCGGATGCCGGCGACCTGGCCCGCCTCCTCTCGCACCAGGCAGGCGAACAGGTGCGGCTCGACTACCTTCGCGACGGCCAGGAGGCCACGGTCATGGTGCACCCGGTGAATGCCGGACGCGACGCCTTTCTCCGCTACGCCGACTGGGTCACCAGCCGCCGGGATGCGGTCGAGGCCGCAACCGGCGGGCGCGTCGGCTACCTGCACCTCCGGGCCATGGGTGCGGGCGACATGGCGGAGTTCGTCCGGGAGTTCTTCGCGAACCTGGACCGCGACGGTCTCGTCATCGACGTGCGCCGGAACCGCGGGGGGAACATCGACTCCTGGGTCATCGAGCGCCTGCTCAGGCGCGCGTGGTCCTTCTGGCAGCCGCCGGGCTCGGACCCCTACTGGAACATGCAGCAGGCCTTCCGCGGCCACCTGGTCGTGCTGGTGGACCCGCTCACCTATTCCGACGGCGAGACCTTTGCCGCCGGGGTGCAGGCGCTGGGGCTCGGACCCATCGTCGGGCAGCGCACGGCGGGTGCAGGAGTCTGGCTCAGCGACACGAACCGCCTCGTGGACCAGGGGGTGATGCGGGCTGCCCAGACACCGCAGTTCGCGGCCGACGGAAGCTGGATCGTCGAGGGATGGGGAGTGGAGCCCGACATCGAGGTGCAGAACCTTCCGCGCGCCACCTTCCAGGGTGGCGACGCCCAGCTCGACCGAGCCATCGAGGAAATCCTCCGGGCCCTCGAGGCCGACCCGATCCTTCGGCCCGAGGGCGGTCGAATGGCACCCTTTCCGCTCCCTGCGGCGACGACCCCTCCCGGTGGCCGGCGGTGATGACGCGGGGCGGGGGCGACGCTCCGGCGGTGGACCCGCTCAGCTCCCCTCGGCGAGCTCCTCCCACGCACAGCTCCGGATCTCGCGCGCGCCCGGCTGCCCGAAGGGGCCGAAGTCCTCGAACCCGTCGAGGGGGCCGGCCGTTGCGAACATCTCGTCACGGCTGCGCCCAGCCCGCCGCTCCGCATCCACGAACTCGAGCACCCCGCTGATGTAGTCCCGGAACCTGAGCAGGTCGGTGAAGGTGCCGGTCACCGGGAGCCCCGCACCCGCGTGGCCGAAGATGTAGATCGTGTCCCGCCCGTGGTCCCGCACCGTGCGCTCGAGCACGTCGATCCAGCCCCGAAGCGTCGCACCGGACGCCCGATCCACCACGGGCTGCCGCCGGTGGAACATCAGGTCGCCCATGTGCGCCACGTTCGCCTCTTCAAAGGTGACGACCGCATCGCCGCTCGTGTGTGCGCGTCCGTGGTGCCGGGCCACGACCCGCTCGTCTCCCAGATCGAGGCTCCAGCGGTCGGCGAAGGTTTCCGTGGGCAGGTGGGGGTCCGCCGGCGGCTGGCCTCCCGGGGGATTCCTCATGTGCTCCGCGGCCATTTCGTGGGCGACCACCCGCTCCGCAACGCCGCGGAAAACCGGATTCCCGCCGGTGTGGTCGCCGTGGTGATGGGTGTTCACGAGGCAGTCCACCGGGCGCATCCCCGAGCGCTCCGCGAGCCCGGCCACGAGCGCCTCGGCCGAGTCCGGGAACTGGCTGTCCACCACCGCCACCCCGTCGTCGTTCACCAGGAAGCCCACCGTGCCCCCCCTCAGGCTGAACGACCCCACGTTCCTCCGGATCGGGGTGAAGACGCCGCGGGCCTCCTGGAGAGGGAGGGCCGACAGGGAACCGGTTCGGAGGAGCGAGCTCCCAGCCACGGCGGCGGAGGCGGCAGCCGAAACGGAGAGGAAATGGCGGCGGGACGTGGACATGGGGGTTTCTCCGTGCGTGCATTCGCGAGGGGTGGCGGGTCCGCGGCGCTCAGCGACCCGAGGGGGCCGGTCGGGACGATGCTTCCCCGGTACCGCCCGATGTCGCCCAGGATCCCGCTCGGTTCGGCGCCAC
This sequence comes from Gemmatimonadales bacterium, assembly GCA_050485725.1. GTDB lineage: Bacteria > Gemmatimonadota > Gemmatimonadetes > Longimicrobiales > Gaopeijiaceae > SKNW01. Next base: position 4,663 of record JBJHBX010000159.1, read on the forward strand.
CTCCGACGCCCCGGTCGGGAGCGACGGCAGACCCTGGCCGAAGTTCCACCGCCACACGGCCCAGGCCGTGGTCCATCCCAGCACCGCGGCCATGGTGACGTCGCTCAGGTAGTGGGCGCCGGCGGCGACCCGGCTCAGGCCGCATCCGGCGGCCAGGAGGTACCATACCGGGGCCCCGCGGGGGAAGAGCCGCGCGAGCATGGCCGCCGCCGCGAAGGCTACGAGGGTGTGGCTGCTCGGAAGCCCGAGCCCCCCGCTGTAGAAGGGGCGGTCGGCCCAGGCCCTGAAGACGTACTCGCCCGGAATCTCGCCGGGACGGAGCCTCCGGAATGCCAGCTTTCCAAGCTCGGCCACGAGGCCGCCCAGCGCCGGTGCAAGGGCGAGGAGCCCCGCGCGACGCGCTCCCGGCTTCCACCCCCGGGCTCCGTCAGGGCGATCGATCCGGTAGAGCGCGATCGCCATCAGGAGCCAGAGCGGATAGAAGCCCATGACCCTCAGGAGCCGCCCCAGGTCCCTGTCGTAGATGCCGGGCTGCGCAAGGCTGACCTGGGCCCACGCGTCCAGAAGGTGCGCCAGGAGAACGGCGGTGACGACCACGAGGGCATAACGCCCGAAGTCTCGGGATGCGGTCACGTTCAGCGGCGTGATGGGGGGTGGCTGCCGGGGAAACGACCCGACCAGAATCCACCTCCGCACCCGCCGCCGCAAGCCCGAGGCGCCGGCTTCGGCCGGTCAGGCGTCAGGCTCGCCTCCGGAACCGCCCGGACGCACGAAGTCCGTCCCCTCCCAGCAGCGGTCGTCGCGGTATCCCGGAATGTCGGGACGGCCGCAGAAGCGCTCGGCCCCGGAGGGGCGCAGATCCACCAGGCGATTCGGAGCCCCCTCTTCCTTGTGCAGCTCGAACGCGTCGTAGAGGACGCCGGTCGTGGTCCGGGACTCGTAGACGAGCCGGTCCCACTCGACGCGGATCGTCTGGTAGAGCTGGGTATCCTCTCCGATCCGGTCCAGCACCTCGCGTGCATCGTCCGAGGCGAAGTACATCTTGGGACCAGCCACCGAAACGACGTACATCGTCCCCGTGCGTCCCGACCAGGTCATCGTCCCCTCTCCCAGGTTCGACCCACGCCCGTAGCTGTGGTCGTGGCCTTGCAGCACGAGGTCCACTCCGTACCGCTCGAACAGGGGTTGCCAGTGCTCCTGGAGGGAGGGGTTGTCGCGCCCGCGTGCGACCGAGAAGACCGGGTGGTGAAAGGCCACGACCGTCCACCGGCTGGGGTTGTCGCGCAGGATCGACTCGAGCCAGCGGGCCTGGTACGCCGCACGATCGGGGGCGTCGTCGTAGACGGCCTCGACCGAGTTGAGCGCAATGAACCGCACGCCCTGGAAGTCGACCCAGTACACGGTTTCCTCCATCCCCTCCGGCCCGTTCCCCGGGAAGGTGAACTGGAGGGGCCAGTGTGGCGAGAGCGTGCGCCAGTTCTCGCCGGCCTCGTTGACGGAATCGACGTACTCATGGTTCCCCGGGGCAGGCAGGCTCGGGATCATCCCGTGCAGCCACCCCCCTGCCTCGAACCACTCCCCCCACTCGTCGTCATGGCTTCCGGCGCGCAGGTTCACGAGGTCACCCGCGTGCACCATCAGCCTCGCCTCGGGAAGATCGAGCGCCGCCTGCCGGATCGTTCGCGAGAAGTGCGATTTCACCGCGTTCTGCGCATCCCCGAAGTACAGGAAGGAGAAGGGCGCGAAGGTCGTCGACGCGGTGCGGAACTGGAACCACTCACTCCAGGTGCCATCGCCGCCGACGCGGTAGGCGTAGAGCGTGTTCGGCCGCAGGTCGGTGAACACCACCGAATGGTGATGCGCAAGACCGTTCTCGGCCTCGAGGGGGGTCGTGGTCCCATGGAACGTGCGTGCCGACA
>JBJHBX010000160.1:0-6542 GCA_050485725.1 Gemmatimonadales bacterium
CTACTCGAGCTGGCTCGAGCAGAAGCAGGCGCGGCTGGCGCGGGAGGAGAAGCAGGCTTCCGCGCGGCAGAAGACGCTGGAGCGGGAGCTCGAGTGGATCCGGATGTCGCCCCGGGCGCGGCAGTCAAAGGGGAAGGCGCGGATCAGCGCCTTCGAGGAGCTCACGTCGGAGGCGCAGAAGGAGCAGGTGCGGACCGCCGAGATCCTCATTCCGAAGCCCGAGCGGCTGGGCGAGGACGTCGTGATCTTCGACGGCGTGACGAAGGGCTACGGCGACAAGCTCCTGATGGAGAACCTCTCCTTCCGGCTCCCGCGCGGGGGAATCGTGGGGGTCATCGGACCGAACGGGGCGGGAAAGACCACCACCTTCCGGATGATCGTTGGACAGGAGGCACCCGATGCGGGGACGGTCACGGTGGGAAGCACGGTGAAGCTCTCCTACGTGGACCAGTCCCGCGATGCGCTGGACCCCGACAAGACGGTGTGGGAGGAGGTATCCGGCGGGCTGGACCTCCTGGACTTCGGGTGGCAGGAGGTGAACTCGAGGGCGTACCTATCCTGGTTCAACTTCCGGGGCGGGGAGCAGCAGAAGAAGGTGGGAGTGCTCTCGGGGGGAGAGCGGAACCGGGTGCACCTGGCCAAGCTCCTCAAGTCCGGGGGGAACGTGATGCTCCTGGACGAACCCACCAACGACCTCGACGTGGACACCCTGCGGGCGCTCGAGGAGGCGCTCCTGGGGTTCCCGGGGTGCGCGGTGGTGATCTCGCACGACCGGTGGTTCCTGGACAGGATCGCCACGCACATCCTGGCCTTCGAGGGCGACTCGCAGGTGGTCTGGTACGAGGGGAACTACCAGGACTACGAGGAAGACCGGAAGCGCCGCCTCGGGCCGGAGGCGCTCCAGCCCCACCGGATCCGATACCGGAAGCTGGTGCGGTGAGGGGGAACCCGATCTGCAGAGCTGCGTAAGGGGTCATGGGGGCGCTTTCACGGGTGGCCGTGCCACCCCGGCAAGGGAGGTCAGGATGCAGCGGTGTCTGAAGCTCGGGGGAGGGGGACGGCGAGTGAGACTCGCGCTCGTGGTGTCGGTGCTGGCCGCCGCTCCCCTGCCCGTGTATGGCCAGGATCCGGATGCAGCAGCGGGCAACGGTCCCTGGGTCCTGCACGAGGTCACCTCCGTCGTCGTGGAGGACCGATCGACCGGCTCCGGCCTTCTCCCCGGGAGAGCCCCCGTTCGAACCGCCTCGGGGAGCGAGTACGAGGTCTCGCCGCCGCTGGCGCCCCGGCCTGGGCACGCACCCCGACTCATCGTCCTCCGGAGCGATGGGATCTTCCGGATCCTCGTCGAAGGACGGGGGCCCGAGCTCCAGGGGCGCCAGTTGAGCCCCCCTCGGGCCCGGATCGGGTCCGAGGGGGACCAGGTCGAAAGGGCCGTGGTGGTCGCCGGGAGGATCGAGGGCGAGTTCCTGGGGTTTGGTGGAGCGTCGATCGTGCAGCTCGACAACGGCCAGCGCTGGCAGCAGACCGACGGCACGAGCATCGCGTTGCCCCTCCAGTACCCGGCGGTGGTGGTGGTTCGCGACGGCTCCTCCCACCTGATGCGGGTGACGGGCATTTCCGAATGGATCCCGGTGCGCCGGCTGGACTGAGCACGCCGCGCCGCCTCGAGATCCGCGGGCATCGGCCCCGGGGGTTCGAGTCAGATCGCCCCCGCCCGGGGCATCCCCCCGAACGGGGTGAGCTTCAGGAGGGGGGCATGCGCCGCTGCACCCCTGGACCGCCCGCGAGGGGGATCTCCACCGGGACGACCTCCCCCCCGGAGACCCGCACGGGGACGCGCTGGGGCTCGATTCCCTCGGGTTGCCCAGGCTGGACGATCTCGAGTTCCAGCGCTCCGACCTCCTCGACGATCATCCGGAAGCGCCCTGCAGCATCGGTCACCCGTGAGGTACCGGTCCCGGCAATGCCAACCCTCGCCCCGGCCAGGGGGCGACCGGCCTCGTCACGGACGACACCCTCGACCAGCCCCTCCAGCGGCCCCGGCGCGATGGCCCCGCCGGGGAGGAAGGTCCGACGGAGCACCCCTCCGTCCACGCGCATCATGACCCCCCGCGCGGTGTTGAAGGGCATGCGCAACGTCCATTCGGAAACGACCACCGCACCGGACGGCAGCGTCTGGAAGCGGACCTCTCCACCCAGGCGCGCCCGCGTCGCCTCGGGAAGGTCGGGGCCGTCGTCGCGGTCGGTGAACCCGGGGTACCCGGTGAAGCGGAAGGCCAGGGAGCGGAGCTCGGCTGTCTCGCGGTGCATCCAGAGCTCCCCGATGATCCCCACCGGGGGGCCCGTGCGCTCGGGCTCGAAGGTCACCGCCACCAGCTCGGGGTCCTCCTCCAGCGTCCGGATCCCGAAGCAGTGGGCCTCCTGGAACGCATCCGAAAGGAGGGCCTCGGGGTCGGGGGCGTCGTAGATCACGGGGCTTCCCGTGCGCATCGGGTCCTCTTGGCGCGCCCATCCCAGGACGTTCAGCTCGTCGGCGGGAAGGCTCACGAAGGGCCTGGGGCCCGCCGGCGGATCCCACTGTCGCTCGGCCAGCACCGTGCCCCGCACCGGGTCGACCTCGCGTTCGTGGCGACGAAGCAGGAAGAGGAAGCCCCCGCCCCGCTGCCCCCAGGCGGCCAGGTCGAGGCCGGCGCGGGCGCGCTCCCAGAGCCGGACCAGGGCGCTTCCGTCGTCGGGTGGCAGGGGTCCGCACTGTCGTTCGAGCTCCGCGGCGGCCACGATCCCCTCGACCGCCAGCGGCGCCGGCTCCACGACCACATCGACCCTGGCGGGTGAGGCCGCGGTGACCCGGATCGGCGGGGAGGCCCATTCGGCGTACCCCAGGCTCGTGACGCGGATCGTCCAGTCGTCGCCCGGACGGGGCACCTGCAGGGTGAAGCGCCCACCCGGACCCACCATGATCCGGGTCAGCACCGTACCCTCGCCGTCGCGGAGCGAGACGATCGCCCCCACCACCGGGGTCCCCCCGAGCGCCTCGATCACCGTACCGACGACGGCCGGCTGCTGCGCCACGGCGGGCGCGGGAAGGCAAACAAGGGGGAGCGCACCGGCCAGGCTCCCCGCGAGCGGCCGCCAGGGCGCCCGATTCACCGCGCGCATGTGAGCCCCACCCGGTCCGAGAGCGCCTCGTAGCGCTCCACCTGCAGGTCCCAGTTGAAGCGCCATGCCGCGTTCCGGTCGAGTGGGCGCAAGGTGTCCACCCGGGCCGCATCGCCAGGGCCGAGGGTGACCTCGACCGCCCGCTCCCCGCAGGCCCCCTCCACGTTCATGCAGTCGCGCACCGTGACCGCGACCACGTGGAAGCAGGCCTCCGAGTCGTTTCGTACCCAGAGTTCGTCCCCCCCGCGCGCCGGGAGGCCGTGGAGCCACTGGACGAGCTCCACACCCGGTGCCGGGCGAGGTGCGCTCGAGGGAAGGGGGGGCGTGCCGCAGGCGGCGACCAGGACAGGGAGGCCGCGAGCGCGAGGGCGCGTGCCCGTGGCGGAGTCACGCGGTCACCGCCCCAGCCTGCCCAGGTCACCCAGGTCGCCCAGGCGCTGGAGGTTCCCGAGAATGCCGAGGTCCCGCCGGGGGCCGCGCCCGAAGTCGCCCCGCTCGCACCGATCCAGGAGCCCCTCGAGGGCGACCGCCATCCGGGCCCGGGCCGGGGCGAGGGTCTTCCGGGCCAGCGTGGTGCCGGCGGCACCCCCGCCGAGCCCGGCGGCGACGGCCGTGCCGATGATGGCCACCGGGGGAAAGGCCGCGATGGCCGCCACGCCCACGCCTGCCCCAAGGCTCCCCAACCCCACCCCCAGGCCCCACCCGAGGCCATGCTCGGTCCTGACGTTCGACAGGTCGGACACGAGGGTGACCAGCACCCACCCCTCTTCCAGCTCCACCACCGACACCTCGAGCGACTTCCCGCGGGCCAGCTCGAAGCTCCGACCCGACAGGTTGATGCCCCGCTGGATCTGGGCGGTGAACCCCTGGTTGGGCTCCCAGAGCGAGCTGCCGAGGCGCTCGCGGAGCGGCGTCAGGCTCTCGTTCTGCCGGAGCCAGTCGTGGAGCCGGGGGGCGAGCGTGCCCACGGCTCCCGGGATCGCCCGCGCCGCCTGGACCCGCGAGGGTCCCACCACCCGCGCCAGCACCCCCTCCTCCCGGGGGAGCGCCGGGGTGAGCTGCTCCGCCCTGAGCTCGCCCAGCGCCCGTCGCAGGTGGCCGGGCTCGAGTCCCACTTCCTGGCCGATGCGCAGGATCTCGTCTTCGGTGAGGGCATCGCCGGCCTCTCCACCCTCGCCCTCCTTGAACTGGAGCTCGGCCGCCCGCCGGATGACCCGGTCGAGCTCGGTCCGCCGCAGCGCGGGCCGGATCTCGTCGCTCATCCGTCGACCTCCCGGAGAAGCACCCCGGCGTCGACGCCGGGGTCTTCGGCGACCCCCGGACAGGCCGGTGGCTGGGCGGCGACTTGCGTGCCAGGGGTCATGGCGGGAACGGGGCCGGCGAGCAGGCGGGCCGGCCCGGTCCTCGCGCCTCGAGGCCAGGTCAGGAGAGCGGTCGACATGATCCACGAAAGGTGTGCACGCCCGGCGCTCGACGCCATGCCCTTCGCGCCTGGCGCCCGGTGACCGGAGCCGGCGCGGCCGGAGGGGCGCCCCGGGGTTGGATACCCCGAGGGGGTACGGTATCTTCGTTGCCATGAACACCGAATGCGACCCCAGGAGCCATGCCGCAGGCGTGGACCCCGAGATCCGGGACCGGAACCTCAAGCGACTGCGCCGCATCGAGGGCCAGGTGCGCGGTGTGCAGCGCATGGTCGAGGAGGACCGCTACTGCCCGGACGTCCTGGTGCAGGTGGCCTCGATCCAGGAGGCGCTCCGCGGCGTAAGTCGCGAACTGATGCGGAACCACCTGGCCCACTGCGCCGCCGAAGCCGAGGCCGAGGGCGGAGATGCCGCCGAGCGGATGCGCGGCGAGCTGCTCGACCTGATGTTCAAGTACCTGAAGTGAACGCGCTCCACCGACGTCGACGAGGGGCCTCGGGCCTTTTCCTGGCGCTCCTCCTCTTGTCGGGCGCCCTTCCGGCGCATGGCGCGCACATGGCGCACGCCGGGCACTCGGTGGAGCAGGGGTCCACGGACACAGCCGGTGTCCCCGGCGGGGTCGCGGACGCCCACCACGGGCACGGCCACTTCCATGGGACCGCGCATGGTCACTCCGACGGCGACGTGGGCGGCCAGGACCAGGACCACGGTCCCGGCCACGACACCGCGCCGGACGATGCCGAGTCCCCTTGCCCAAGGGGCCCCTGCCCCGCCGGGGCCTCGGCCTGCGCGGTCACCCTCGAGGCACCCGCGCTCCCCTCGCTCCTTCCGGGGGAGATGCGCACCGAGGCGGCCGCTCGCCCCGGCGAGCTCGACCCGCCCTCGGCCGCCTTCGACGCGCTCTTCCGCCCGCCACGAGCCCTCTTCGTCTCACCCCGGCTGAATTCGGCCGGGTAGGCGCACCGATCCCAGCTCCCCACGGGAGGCGGTCGGCGGCGCGACCCCGGCCCACCTTCCTTCCGTGACGGAGCAGAACTCGTGCATCACTTCGACTCCGGGCGCATCCGCGCCCTTTTCCTGGGCGTCGCCCTCCTGGCCGCCCCGGCCCTTGCCGCGACCCCTGCGCTGGCCCAGACCGACTTCCACAACCTGGACAAGGACCGTCCCCTCCGGGTGGAGGACGCCTACGCCGGGAAACTCCGGGGCCTCGAACTCAAGGTCTCGCCCTTCGACTTCTCCCGCCTGGGCACCGGGCGCTGGGAGCTGGTCCCCCAGGCCGAACTCAAGGCCGGGATCCTCCCCGGGATCGAGGTGTCGGCCGGGCTACACCCCACGGTGAGCCGCGCCGCGGGCACCACCGAGACCACCGCCGGATCGGCCGAACTCTCGGTCTTCGGCAACCTCTGGAACGAGGGCCCCAGGCTCCCCGCCGCCGGCCTCCGCATGACGGCCCACCTGCCGGTGGAGCGGGGAGAAGACGCCGACCACGGGAGCTATGGCGAGCTCCGTGGGATCCTCACGAGGTCCCTCGGAGGTCCCTTCCGGGCCCACCTGAATGCCGCTGCGGTGGTGGGCGACACCCACGAGCAGGGGTGGTTCGGGGGCGCGGTGGACTGGGTCCTTCCCTTCCACCACACCCTCTTCCTGGCCGAGGGGTGGAGAAACCTGGTGGAGGAGGGGGATGCCACGCTCCACGCCGGCGCGGGTGTGCGGACGCAGCTCACGCCGACGCTGGTCCTCGATGCAGGGGCCGGGCGTGACCTGACGGGTCCCACCGAGGGACGGTGGCGGGTACGCATGGGGGTGACCTTCGAGTTCGGGCTTTCGGGGTGGCGGGGAAGCCCTCTCCCCGCCGGCGTGCGGAGCGCCCGGGCCGCCTCGCGGCCGGAAGCCCCCCCGGCGCTGGAGCGGGTTTCGCACCCCTTCCACCTGGTGGCCGGCCACAACCGGGCCTTCCGCGAC
>JBJHBX010000161.1:0-6533 GCA_050485725.1 Gemmatimonadales bacterium
AGATACGTGGTCGCGCCGCGCTCGCGCGCGAAGGAGAGCACGGCCTGGAGGTAGATGCGCCGGTGCCCTCCCTCGGTCTTCTCCGAGTCCAGTTCACCGGCGTCGGTCCAGCGCTTGACCGTCGACGGATGGACGCCGAGGAGCTCGGCGACCTCCGACGTGGTCATGAAGAGTTCGGAGTTGAAGGCCTGCATGGATTCCCCCTCGGCAGTCGCGGTCCCGGGCGGGTCGAGGCGACCCATGATGATTCTATGGTCGGATCGGGGACATGTCAAGCTTTTCTGTACAGGCTATGCACAGGCCATGCACACCGCTCGACTTTCTCCCGGTCCCGCCTGGCCCCGCCGACGGCGAGAGGCTCGTCATCACCCTTCCCGGGCAGCGTCCCTGGCCTCTTCCACCGACAGCCGGGCGACCGCGTCGACCAGGTCCGAGAAGATGAAGGCGTGGGCCAGGAAGAGGCTGTACCAGTAGAGGACACCGAAGAGACCCTCCGGCGCGAAGAGCGCCGTCTGGATCAGCCGGGTCCCCCCTTCCTCGGGCACCGCCTCCCACTGGAGCCAGGCACGTCCCGGCACCTTCATCTCGGCGCGGAGGCGGAGGAGTCGGCCGGGCTCCAGCGCCTCGACCCGCCAGAAGTCCACCGCCTCTCCGGGCTGCAGCTCCCGGGGGTGTCGCCGCCCCCGGCGGATCCCGGGACCCCCGACCACCTGGTCCAGCACCCCCCGCAGCCACCACATCCGGTTCCAGACGAGCCAGCCCCGGTCCCCGCCCAGCGAGGTGAAGGCGCGGAAGGCCGCATCAGGTGGCACCTCGACCCGCCGCGTCCGGATCTCCCGGAAGAGACCCTCGCGGTCCTCGTATTCGAAGGTCGCCGAGGCCCCCAGCGCCCCGCTCCAACGGGTGGGAACGGCCCCGGTCTCGATGCGCTCGAGGGCCAGCTCCACCGCCCGCCGGTAGCTGATGGGCTCGACCCCGGGAAAGCAGGCCCTGGCCCGGGAAGGGTCGCCGATGACCGGCTGCAGGACCCCCTCCACCAGGGGGAGTGCGATGTCGTGGGGAATCGGCGTGACGAGCCCCACCCAGAGCCCCGCGAGCTTCGGTGCGAGCACGGGCACGGGCACGATGAATCGACGGAGCCCGCGGACCTCCGCGTACCCCTCCATCATTCCCTGGAAGGTCCGGACCTCGCCCCCCACGTCGAGGATGCCGAGGGCCTCGCGACGCTCCGCCGCCTGCACCAGGTAGGCGAGGATGTCGCGGACGGCGATGGGCCGGACCTCGTTCCGGATCCATCGCGGCGCCACCATGGCCGGCAGGCGCTCGGTCAGGTAGCGGACCATCTCGAACGATGCCGAGCCCGAGCCGATGATGGGGCCGGCCCTGAACTCGGTGGCCGGAAGGCTCTCCCGCAGGATGCGTCCCACCTCGGCCCGGCTCCGGAGATGCTCGGAGCGCGTCTCCGCCTCCGACGCCGGAAGGATGCCCCCCAGGTAGACGACGAGGCCGACCCCGCGGGCCGCTTCGACGAAGTTCCGGGCGGCCTGGCGGTCCTTCCGGGCAAAGTCGGAGCCGCCATACATGGCGTGGACCAGGTAGTAGGCCACGTCGATTCCCTCCACGAGGCCATGGAGCGAGTCGGGGTCCGACAGGTCTCCGCGCCGGACCTCGACCTTTCCCTCCCACCCCCGGCCGGCCACGCGGCGCGGATCGCGAACCAGCACCCGGACGTGGTGGCCGCGATCCAGGAGTCGCTGCACGAGCCGGCCCCCGATGTACCCGGTGGCCCCCGTCACCAGGATGCGAAGGGAGTCAGCTCTTCCGGGCACGGAGAATCCCCGTCAGCAGGGGAAGGAGCTGCTTCTTGCGGCTCACGATGCCGTCGAGGCGGAACACCTCGCCCTCGTCCACGGCCGGGTAGGGAATCTGGCGGACGACGTCGGGGTCGCCGCTCACGAGTAGGAGGGAGTCCTGGCTCTTCACGTCGGTCACGAGGAGGGCCGCGAAGTCCAGCCCCTCGGCGGAACGGACCGCCTCGAGCGCCGCCGCCAGGGTATCGTGCTCCTTCCAGAATTCCCCGAACCCGAGCTCCTCGACCTGCGAGATCGAGAAACGGTAGCGGCCCTCCTCGTACTGTTTCCGGTCGAGCCCCACGACCTCGGCCGAGGGGTGGGCGGCGATGACGGACCCCGAAGAGAAGATCGTCTCGGCCAGCTCGCTCCCGGAGAGCCCGGCGAGCCCCTCGAGCCATGCCAGGATCTCGCGATCCACCGCGGTGGTGGTGGGGCTCCGCAGGTTCAGCGTGTCGCTGACGAGCCCGCCCATCAGCACGCCGGCCAGCGACGGGGAGACGTCGAGTTCCCGGATGCGGAAGAGGTCGGCCACGATCGTGCACGTCGACCCCACGGGCCGGTTCAGGAAGAGGATCGGCTCCTGGGTTCGCAGGTCCCCCAGGCGGTGGTGGTCCACGACCTCGACGATGTCGGCCTCCTCGGCGCCGGGCACCGACTGCGAAAGCTCGTTGTGGTCCACCAGGATGAGGCGCGTGTCGGTGGGCCGGAGCAGGTCGCGGCGCGTGAACACGCCGACGAGCCGGCCCTCGTCGGTGACCATGAACACCGCGGGGGCCATCGTCGCGGTGCGCCGGCGCACCTGCCGGAGCGTCTCCTCCGGGGGAAATTCCACGGCGTCGGTGGCCATGATCGCCTCGACCCGGGCCGCCGCCCGGATCGCCCACGCCGTGCTCGCCGAGTCGTGCACGCAGGTCACGACCGAAACGCCCGCCTCCCGCGCCGCGTCGATCACCTCGGGATCGACCTCGCGGTCACCGCTGATCACGATCAGCCGCACGCCCCGGGCAATGGAGCGCTCCTGGATGTCCCTCCGGTCCCCGACGATGATGATGGTCTGCTCGGGGGGAATCCCCTCGCGGTCCTGGAGGCGATCGAAGGAGGCGAGATCCATGGCCGCAACCCGGATGTACAGGGGACCCACCTCGTCGGGGCGCTCCATGTGAAGGACTCCGGCGTCGAGGACCTGCGCAATGGCCCCCAGACTCGTCTCGACCCTGCGAACGTCGCGCGCGGGCCCGGCCTTCGGGAGGAAGGACTGCCCCAGCTGGTAGATCGATACGGTGCCCAGGAGCCTCTGGTCGTCCCCCACCACCGGCACGAGCTGGATGTCGTTCCGCTCGATCAACTCGAGCGCCTCCGCCGCCGTGGAGGTGGGCCCCACCGTGACCACCTCCGCCGCCATCCGGTCCCGGAGGCGGGGGGTCACGTCGCCGATGTACTTCGGAAGGGGTACACCGAAGCGGTTCAGGATCGCGTCGATCCGGACATTCGAGTTTCCGCACCGTGCGGCGACGAACCGGCCCTCGTCGGTTCGCATCTTGTACTCGGCATAGGCAATGGCGGAGCAGATCGCGTCGGCATCGGGGTTCCGGTGACCGAAGACGTAGGTTGGACGTTCCATGGATGCGGGGTTCCGGGGGATGCGGAGGCGGGGGCACGCGCGGCACGGGGCCACGCCGGCACTGGCGAAACCCCGGCCAAGTCGAAAGGTTACGGTCTGCCACGCCCGTGCCGGGCCCCGCTCCTTCGCCACCGGGGAACCCTCGCCCGGCCCGCTCCAGACCCGAACCCGGAACCCTCGCATGACGACGTTCTCTCGCCTCCCGCGCCTCGCCCGCGCCCTGGGCCTCGTGCTCCTGGCCGGGGTCGCAGTGGCCTGCCAGGCCGACGCCGACCCCGACGCCCCCGACCTGGTCCTGGTCGGCGGCACGGTGATCACCGTCGACGATGACCGACCCGGGGCCGAGGCGGTGGCCGTGAAGGACGGACGCATCCTCGCGGTGGGAAGCTCCGACGAGATCCGCGCCATGGCGGGGGCCTCGACCGAGGTCGTCGAGCTCGACGGGCGGGTCGTGATCCCCGGCTTCATCGAGGGACATGGCCACTTCCTCGGGCTCGGCAACGCCCGGATGATCCTGGATCTCCAGCCCACGACGAGCTTCGACCAGATCGTGGAGCTCGTGGCCGAGGCGGCGGCCGAGGCGGAGCCCGGCACCTGGATTCTCGGCCGCGGCTGGCACCAGGAGCGCTGGAACCCTGCGCCCGAGGTGACCTACGAGGGGGTGGCCACGCACCATGCCCTGAGCGAGGTGAGCCCCGACCACCCGGTCCTTCTCACCCACGCCAGCGGACACGGGTCCTTCGCGAACGCCCGGGCCATGGAGCTTGCCGGGATCGACCGGGACACCCCTGATCCGGAGGGTGGAACGATCGTCCGTGACAGCGAGGGCAACCCCACGGGGTTCCTGCGGCAGGCGGCCCAGGGCCTCGCGCGCCGTGCGCAGACCGAGGCCGAGGCGTCGATGACCGACGAGGAGCGCCACGCGCGCTTCCTGCGCCAGGTCGAGCTGGCCGGCGAGGAAGCGCTTCGCCATGGGATCACCTCGTTCCACGACCAGGGTGCGAGCTTCCAGGAGATCGCCTGGCTCCGGGAGCTCGCCGACGAGGGGCGCCTCCCGATCCGCCTGCACATGGCCGTCCGCGGCGAATCGAACCAGGAAATGGACCGTCGCCTCGCCGACTACCGCATGGTGGGTCACGGCGATCACTTCCTGACGGTGCGGGCCATCAAGCGACAGATCGACGGGGCACTGGGGACCCACGGGGCATGGCTCCTGCGCCCCTACGCCGACCTCCCGACCACCTCCGGGCTTCCCCAGGTCTCGCCGGAGAACCTCAGGGAGACCGCCGAGATCGCGCTCCGTCACGGCTTCCAGCTCAACACCCACGCCATCGGGGACCGGGGGAACCGCGAGGCCCTCGACGTCTACCAGGCCGTCTTCGCCGAGGCGGAAGAGGGGGCCGACCTGCGCTGGCGAATCGAACACGCCCAGAACCTCCATCCCGACGAGGTCCCCCGCTTCGCGGCCATGGGCGTCATCGCGTCGATGCAGGGGATCCACGCCACCTCCGACGGCCCGTGGGTGCCGCAGCGCCTGGGCGAGGAGCGGGCCCGGCGGAAGGCGTACGTCTGGAGGTCGCTGCTGGACGCCGACGCGGTGATCTGCAACGGCACCGACGTCCCGGTGGAGCCGATCTCGGCCATTGCCTCCTACCATGCCTCGGTGACGCGCCTCATGGCGAACGGGAACCGCTTCTGGCCCGAGCAGTCCATGGATCGCCTCGAGGCACTCCGTTCCTACACCCTTGGCTGTGCCTACGCGGTCTTCGAGGAGGAGCTCCTGGGCTCGGTGACGCCGGGCAAGCTCGCCGACCTCGTGGTCCTCGACCGGAACCTGCTGGAGGTGGACGAGGGCGCGCTGGCCGATGCCCGGGTGGAAATGACGATCCTGGGCGGCGAGGTGCGCTACCGCCGGTGACCGGATCGTGACGGGAAGGTGGAGGATCGGGATTCCGGGGGATGCGATGATGAAGGGGAGCCCGGGCGGCCCCGCCCCGGACCGGGCTCTCCACTTCCCCCTCACCCACGTCCCGCGGCCATGCCCGTTCGCGCCAATCTACCGGTGTTCCTGGTCCTCGCGGCCACCCTGCTCACGGTTGGGCCGGGGCCGACGATCGGCCCCGGCATCGTCACCGCCGCGCCCGGCCCCGTGAACGCATCCTCCGGACCCGTGGACCCGGGGCGCCGCCCCCTCGTGATCGCCCACCGGGGCGCCTCGGGGCATGCCCCCGAGCACACCCTCGCGGCCTACGACCTGGCGGTCCGGATGGGTGCAGACATCCTCGAGCCCGATCTGCAGATGACGGCGGACGGCCACCTGGTCGCCTTCCACGACGAGACGCTGGACCGGACGGCGCGGGGGCCCCGGGGGAACTGCACGGGCCTCGTGCGCGAGCGGACGCTGGCCCAGCTTCGGACGTGCGAGGTCGGGAGCTGGTTCAACGAGCGCTTCCCCGACCGCGCCGACCCGGCCTTTGACGGGCTCCGGATCCCGACGCTCGACGAACTCTTCCGGCGCTACGGGGCATCGGTCCGCTGGTATCCCGAGACCAAGTTCCCGGAGAGCGCCCCCGGCATGGAGGAAGCGCTCCTCGAGCTGCTCGTCCGGCACGATCTCCGGGACCGGGCCGCCTCGGACGGGCTCGTGCTGATCCAGTCCTTCAGCCCCGCGTCGCTCCGGCGTTTCCGGGAGCTGGACCCCGGGCTGCCGCTCGTCCAGCTCCTCGGCCGGGATGCGGTGACGCCCGAGACGCTGGGCGCGGTACTGGACGAGGTGGCCGGCTACGCGCAGGGGGTGGGTCCGAGCCGCTTCCTGGTCGACGCGGGCTTCATCGAAGCAGCGCGCACCCGCGACCTCTTCGTGCACCCCTGGACGGTGAACGACCCCTCCGAAATGGACCGGCTCATCGACCTGGGCGTGGACGGCATCTTCTCCGACTTCCCGGACCGCCTTCTGGAGCGGGTGGAGGCGGCCGGGGCGGGAGGGTGAGGCGGCGGTCCCCTGCGGTGGGAGCGACCCGATCAGGATCCCCCTCTCGACGCCTCGCGGACCCTCGAGC
>JBJHBX010000162.1:0-6500 GCA_050485725.1 Gemmatimonadales bacterium
TGGATCGGGGGCAGCGGATTCGACCCCGAGCGCCCCGTGACCCTCCGCCGGACCCTCCGCGAAATCGAGCTCCTCCGGGACCAGGGGGTCACCCTCTCCTTCTTCCCGCAGGGGCGAATCTTCCCGGCGACCCGAAGGCCGCTCGGGTTCCGCCCCGGGGTCTCGCTCCTGGCGCGCGGGCTCGCACCCCTCCACCTCCTCCCGGTGGCGCTGCACCTGGAGATGGGGAACCACACGCGGCCGGCGGCATGGATCCTCGCGGGTGAGCCGGTGCGGGTGGCCGCGCGGTCGGGGTCGAGGCGAGCCGCGGCGGCGACCCCGGACCCTGCACCGGCCGCCGCCTCCGACCCGGCAACGCCCGAGGCGCTCGAGGCGTCGGTCACGACCCTTCTCGACCGCATCCAGCGGCATCTTCACACCCACGGCGAGGGCGCCGCGGAGCACTGGCCCCCCTGACGGCTTCCTTGCGGATTCGTCCGGGGCGCCGCAGCATGGGGGGGTCGGGCCCGGTCCGAAATGGCGGGTCGATTCCTCGAGACGGAGGTCATCCCGCATGGGGAGGACGGCGATTCTCTCCGGCATCGTGCTCGCCGCACTCATGGTGGCGGCCGCGATCTGGTTCGGCACGGAGCACCGCGGGCTCGTGGAGGGCTCCGCCCCCGGGGCCTTCGGCTTCGAACCCGGCGAACTCGTGGCGGACTTCGACTACCAGGACGAAGACGGCCTCGAGGGCCGCTTCTCCGGGCTCCTGGCATCGCACGAAGCCGTGGTGATCGCGCTTCGCACCACCGAGTGCCCGGTCTCGAGGCGGTACGGCCATCGCCTGGCCGAGATCGAGGCCGCCTGGGCCGAGCGCGGCGTGGCCTTCCTCTTCCTGACGGTGAGCCCGCAGGACACCCCAGAGAAGGTGGCCGAGGACCGCGAGGTCTACGGCTTCGCCGGGAGTTTCGTGCGCGACCCCAGGGCACGGATCGGGGAGCGGATCGGGGCCCGGGTCTCGAGCGAGGTCTTCGTCTTCGACCCCACGGGCACGCTCCGCTACCGGGGGCCGGTGGACGACCAGTACGGCATCGACTTCTCGAACCCGGTCGTCCGGAACCCCTGGCTCGAAGAGGCACTCGAGGCGGTGGTCGAGGGGAAAGCCGTGCGGACCCGCAGCGTCGAGGCCTCGGGATGCCACCTGGAGCACGTGGCCACGCGCGTGCCGGAGCGCGACGTCACCTGGCACTCGAGGGTGAGCCGGCTCGTGCAGACGAACTGCGTGGCCTGCCACCGCGAGGGCGGGGTCGCGCCCTTTTCGCTCGAGCGCTACGAACAGGCCTACGGGTTCCGGCACATGATCGACTGGGTGGTCCGCGAGGAGCGGATGCCCCCGTGGTTCGCGAGCGCCGAGCATGGCCACTGGCGGAACGACCGGCGCCTCTCGGATCGCGATCGCCGCGACCTGCTGGCCTGGATCGCCGCAGGGGCCCCCGAGGGTGACCCATCCACAGCCGCCCCCTCGCTCCACTTCACCGACGGCTGGGACCTTCCGCGCGAGCCGGACCACGTCTTCCGGATCCCGGAGCCGCAGGAGATCCCGGCGCAGGGGGTGCTCGACTACCGGTACGCCTTCGTGCAGACCGACTTCCAGGACGACGTCTGGATCCGGGCCATGGAGCCTCGCCCCACCGCCATCGAGCAGGTCCACCACATCATCGTCTACCTGCAGGGGCCCGACGACGAGCGCCGCGGGCCCTTCTTCGCCGCCTGGGCGCCGGGCTCGGGCGCCACGATCTACCCCGAGGGGCGGGCGAAGCGCCTGCCCGCCGGGGCGTGGCTCATGTTCGAGCTGCACTACACACCGAACGGCCGACCCGCCGTGGACCGGAGCATGGTGGGTTTCGTGCTGGCCGACGCGCCCCCCGAGCGGCCGGTCTCGACGGCCTGGGTCGCCGCCTACGACTTCGAGATTCCGCCCCATGCCTCGAACCACGAGGTCGTGGCCGAGCAGCGCTTCGGCCGGGGCGGCGAGATCCTGATGTTCCTCCCGCACATGCACCTTCGCGGAAAGGCGTTCCGCTACGAGCTGCTGCGCACCGACGGCACGGAAGAGATCCTCCTCGACGTGCCGCGTTACGACTTCAACTGGCAACTCTGGTACGAGGCCTTCGAGCCCGTCCGGATCGAGGCCGGAGACCGGATCCGGGCGCGGGCCTGGTACGACAACTCCGAGCACAATCCCGCGAACCCCGATCCCACCGCGACGGTGACCTACGGCGAGCAGAGCTTCGAGGAGATGATGTTCGGCTTCTTCGACTGGGTGCCGGATCCGCCGCCCGCCCAGGTGGCGGCGGCGGATCCGGCACGCTGAGCTTCCCGGCCCGCCCGGCTCACCCTCCCCGTTCGTAGCGCGCCACCTCGCGGGGTCCCTGGAAAAGCCGGAGCGCACCGTCGTCGAGGCGGAGGTGCCCGCCGATCGAGAGGATGCGGAGATAGCGGTCCTCGAGCTCCATGACGCCCTCGCAGAAGCGCATCGTCGAGGCCATGGCCTCCTGCCCGACCAGCTCCGTCCCCCTGAGCACGCCGCGCCCGGTGAAGCGGTTGCACCCGCCCGAGCCGGCGATCCTCGCCTCCTCGCGGTCCCACGAGAGGCTCGGCGTGTCGTAGGGGCCACCCTCTTCGGGGGCACCCGGGAGCGACTCTCCCTCGAGCTCGACCAGCCGCCACTCGGCCCCGGCCACCGCGTCGGCCGTGGCCGCCGCCGCACACGGCGCACCCGCCGCCCCTTCGCTCCATTCGCGCACCACGAAGACGGGCTCGGTCCCGTCGCCCTCCATGGCCGGACGCGCCTCGATGGACCCCGTCAGCGAGACGCGCATCGTGGAACCCGGGGCCGCACCCCGCTCCAGGTAGGCCCGCTCGAGCTCCAGGTACGCTCCTTCCATGGCCACCGGCGTCTGGATCCCGCTCGCGCAGGGGACGAAGAGGGCGGCATCGGCCATGTAGCTGAAGTTCCCCTGCTCGCGGAGCGTCCCCCCCATGTCGGGCGGGGATCCCAGGCGATCCAGGTCGTAGTTCAGCCCCGACGCGATCTCGCCGCCGGAGCGGTCGAGGGCGCGCAGCCCGCCCCCGTCGCCCGCGCGGTAGAAGCGGGGCCCGTCGGGACCGCCGTCGATCCGGATCCGGCTCCCGCCGGCGTCGAGGGTCCAGCGGCCACGGGTGGCCGACACCGTGTCGCCGCCTGCGGCGCGCTCAGCCGACAGCCCCTGGTAGATCTCCTCGAGCTGGGCGTGCCCGTCGGGCGCGAGGCGAACCGTGGTCAGGATCCCCTCGCAGTCGGCACAGGGAAGCTGCCCGCGCCAGGCGGTGGGTGCATCGGGTACGGGGAAGGCCTCCCCCGTCGTTGCGGCGTCGATCGAGGCCGCCGCGGGTGCCGCCGGGGGGGCGTCGGGCTCCTCGGCGGGGCCGCAGGCGGCGGCCAGGAGCAGGAGGGCAGCGGGGACGGGCAGGACGTTCCAGGCGAGTGGGCGCACGGGTGCCTCCGGGGCCGGGGTGGAAGGGGAGCCTCGGTCGTGGAACGTTCGCCCCGTACCGCCGCGGCACCCGAGGGTTCCCGCCGGGACCCGGGCGGCTACCCCTGCTCGAAGCGCCCGAGCTGCATGCGGAGTGCGTCTTCCAGGTCGGGACGGAGGAAGGCGTACCCCGTGGCCTCGGCCTTCGCGGGCATGGCCCGCTGCCCTTCGAGGAGGAGCACCTGGCCCATTTCCCCCATGAGCCCCCGGATCGCGAGCGACGGCACCGGAAGGAGCGTCGGACGCGAGAGCACCCGCCCCATCACGTCGGTGAAGGCGGCGTTCGTGACCGGATTCGGCGCCACCGAGTTCACCGGCCCCCGGACCGACGGGTTCGCCAGCGCGTGCAGGATGATGCCCAGGTGGTCGTCCAGGTCGATCCAGGGCATGTACTGCCGCCCCCGCCCGAGCCGGCCCCCTACCCCCGCCAGGAAGGGCAGGAGCATGGTCCCCAGTACCCCGCCCGCCGGTGACAGCACGATCCCGGTCCGGAGCACCACGGTCCGGATCCCCGCGGCCCGCGCCGCCCCGGTGGCCTGCTCCCAGGCCAGGCAGACCTCGGTCAGGAACCCCTTCCCCGGCGGCGTGTCCTCGGTCACCACCGCGTCGCCCCGGTCGCCGTAGTAGTCGATGCCCGACGCCGACACGAGCACCGAGGGCTTCCGCTCGAGCCCCGCCAGCGTCCGCGCCAGGAGGAGCGTTCCCGCCTCGCGGCTCCGGTGGATCGCCTTCTTCTTGGCCTCGGTCCAGCGCACTCCGACAATGGGTTCGCCCGCCAGGTGCACCACCGCGTCGACCCCCTCGAGCGCAGGTCCGTCCAGCTCCCCCCGGGCCGGGTTCCAGCCGATGTCGTCCGAGCCGCTCCGGGGGCTCCGCGTGACCCGGCGCACCCGGTGCCCCCCCGAGGTCAGGAGGTGGGTGAGCGCGCTCCCGATGAAGCCCGAGCCGCCGGTGATCGCCACCGTCATGGGCCGGGCCCCGCCCACCGCATCTCCGAACCCCCGGGCCGCCGCCATCCGGCGGTGAAGCTCCAGGTCGCCGGCCAGTCTCGCACCCCGGAACCGGAAGAGCCGATCCAGGCTCCGCTCGATGTATCCGCCCCCGAAGGCCTCGCCCAGCGCACCCAGCGGCGCCTCCCAGGTCACCACGTCGATCACCGCCGACCGTCCCGCCTCGAGCGCCTCGAAGCGGTGCTCGTGCCGCCAGGCGGCGAAGGGCCCCGACACCTGCTCGTCCACGAAGAGGCGGTTCTCCTCGTACTGGGTGTGCTCCACCTCCCAGGTCAGCGTGGCCGGCCCTCGTCTCATCTCGAGCACGACCCTCCCCCCCGGCTCGATCCCCCCGGTCTTCTCGCGCACCCGCACGTTCTCCCAGGGGGGCGTCAGCCGGTGGAAGGCGCCGGGCCGGCGATGCCAGGCGAAGACCCGCTCCACCGGGTGGTCCAGTTCGACGCGATGTCGGAATTCGGGCATGGGCGCTTCAGGCCTCCTCGTGGTCGGCGCCATGACGCGCCAGGTAGTCGTCGAGCTCCACCTTCCGGCGGGTCGAATCCGAGCTCATGGAGCGGATCTTCCCGTAGATCGCACGCTCGGGCCACCCCCGGTCGTAGCGACCCAGCGTCCACATGATCCCCGAAGTCGAGTTCGGGTCGCGCCCGTCCACGGCCCAGCGGTGGTTCAGGTGGATCATCGTGTCCAGCGCCTGGCGGGGGGTGGCGCTCCACTCCAGGATCTTCTTCCCCCAGAGCATTCTCAGGTAGTTGTGGATCGTGCCTTCGCGCCGAAGTTCGCGCTGGGCGGCGTTCCAGAGCGGGTCGTGGGTGCGGGCCTCCTCGAAGGCCTCGAGGTCGTAGACATGGGGCCGCGGGTCGCCCTCGTGCTCACCCAGCGTCTCGAGGGCCCAGTCGGGGAGGGTCTCGTACGCCTCGGGGTCCGCGCCCTCCTCCGCGGCCCGGTACGAACCGTTCAACCCCAGCTCCCGCCAGGTGACGACCTGGTCCAGGAAGGCCTCGGCGTCGGCCGAAAGGCCCCACCATCCCTCGCGGCGTCCGTCCGCCTTCCGTGCGCCCACCTCGTGCGCGAGCTCCGCCGGGCGCCAGCCCTCGCGGTCGAGCACCGCGTGCACGATCTCGTGGCTCGACAGGTGGCCCCAGTGCAGGTGCGGAGAAAGGCCGCTCGCGTGGTCCCTGTCGGGGTGGTTCCGGGATGCGGCGTAACCGGCGAGCCCGCCCTCGAGGAAGCGCGCGAGCCGCCTCGACGCCTCCTCCCGCCCGCCCGCGATGGGGGCCCGCGGCACGGACCGGTCCAGGGGCAGTGCCCCCAGCCCCGGGTCTCCAAGAAGTTCGTCCGTCGCCGGAGACCACCGCGCCACGAGCTCCGCACCGACGACGGCGCGCAGGCGCTCGGCATGTTCTCCCATGGGGCCCGCGCCCCCGTGCGCCCCCGCCCCCCCGCTTCGCGCCGGGCCCGTCGCATCCCCGAAGTATGGAAGGGGATCGCCGGCCAGCGGGTGCTCGACCGGCCCCTCCTCGAGGCGGTCCGGAAGCGACTTCTGCAGGTGGCGCCGGAAGGAGTAGGCGGTCGTGAAGGTCCGCCCGGGCTCGCGAAGCGGCAGGATCCCGTTCGCGTCCACCGCCTCGAGGCGCACGGAGAGGCGCTTTGCCGCGGCCGCCCGCATCCGGGGCAGGAAGAAGATCGGGGCGTCGTCGGTGACCACCACCGCGGCGCGGCCCGCCAGCGCCTCCAGGAGTCCCTTCCCCGCCCCGGCCTCTGGCTCGACGTAGGGGAAGTATCCGGTACGCTGTCCGGCCAGGCGCCGTGCGTGCTCCTGCATTCCGTCGAGGCAGAAGCGGTGGTGCCTGAGGTTCGCCCAGCGGTACCCGGCGCGCAGCGGCTCGAAGACCAGGAGCGGAAGCCCCAGGTGGCGCGCCCAGGCCACCGCGCGTTC
>JBJHBX010000163.1:0-6496 GCA_050485725.1 Gemmatimonadales bacterium
GGAGGTCTCCGGGACTGGGGGTCGTGGACCCTCGAAGCTACCGAAGCGCCCCGGTGCCGGGCCAGTGCGGGGAGGCGACCGATGACCGCCGTTCAGCGCGGTGTCAGGGGATCAGGAGAGGCCCTCGCGCTCCGCGCGGTGGAGACGGATCTTCCGGGCCAGCGTGGGGCGCGAGATGCCGAGAATGCGGGCAGCCTGGCTCCGGTTTCCGCCGGTGATCCTCAGAACGGCGCGCACCGCCTCGCCCTCGATCTCCTCCATGCTCTTTCCGTGCGGGGGGATCCGGATCATCTCCGTCGCCGGCGCCGCGTCACCGTGAAGGGGGCGCGTATCGCGCGTCCGGATCCGGAGATGCTCCTCGCGGATGTGGCTCCCCGGCGCAATCTCTGCAGCGCGCTCCATCGTGTCGCGAAGCTCGCGCACGTTTCCGGGCCACGGGTGCTCGTGGAGGGCGGCCACGGCTTCGTCCTCGAGCACGGGCACGGGCAGGTCGCGCTCGGCGGCCCACGCCTCGAGGAAACAGCCGGCCAGGAGCTCGATGTCGCTTCCCCGCTGTCGGAGGGGTGGGAGTTCGAGGAAAGGGAAGGGCTCCCATGGGTCCTCCTCGGTCCCCGGCCGAACGACACGCCTGGAAGAGAGGAGGAGCACCGGCGCCTCGGGCGGCGCGCGGAGCACATGTCGGCGCAGCACGTGAACGAGGGAGGGGGGAATGCGGTCGGCGTCGTCGAGGTGGAGCGTTCCCCCGGCCATGCGCTCGAGCGCCCCGGAGAACCGTGCGTCGTGCGACCCGAGGAGCTCCTCCTCGAGGGCAGGTCCGGGAAGGGTTCCACAGGGAAGGAGCGCGAAGGGCCCGTCCCGACGCCGGCTGCGGCGATGAAACTCGCGGGCCACGAGTGACTTGCCGGTGCCGGTTTCCCCCAGGAGAACCACGAGCGGCGGGTCCAGGTTCAGCAGCTCGTCGAGGCGCACCAGCATGGCACGATGCGCCTCCGACGCTCCGAGAAGCGAGGGGAGGGCCGCGCTCGGAAGATCGCGCCTTCGTGCGGCGCCGCCGGAGGTGGTCTGGGTAGGCGGTTGCATGGCGAAGGTTGGACTGGGCAATCGGTGTGCCAACCCGTCGGGTTCGCGGCGTCGCCACCGGCGTGGGAGGAGCGTTATTGTTGAGGTACGGGGCGGGTTCCCGTACCGATCCCAGATCCGGGAGTCCCCCGCCCGTGCGGGGCAGCGGCACGGATTTCTCCAGATGTGGAGCAAAATGTCGGTGGGTTCAGGGTGAACGAGGAGGACCGGGTCTTCGGCACGCAGGGCCCCTCGCTCCGGGTCACGCCCCCGGGGCCGACCTCCCGCGCCCTTGCGGCCCGGCTCGCCCGGGTCGAATCGAGAAACGTCACCTTCCTCGGGGCGTCCCGCTCGGAGCCCTTCGACGCGGCCCCGATCTTCTGGACCGGGGCCCGGGGTTCCAACGTTCGTGACGCCGACGGGAACGTCTACATCGACCTGACCGGAGCCTTCGGGGTCGCCGTTGCGGGGCATGCGCGCCCCGAGATGGGCAACGCGATGGCGGCCCAGGCCTCGCGACTCGTGCACGGCATGGGTGACGTGCATCCTCCCGAGGTGAAGGTCCGCCTTCTCGAGCGGCTCGCGGGGCTGGCCCCCTGGCCGGAAACCCGCGGATTCCTGGCGAACTCCGGGTCGGAGGCCGTCGAGGCCGCGCTCAAGACGGCGCTCCTGGCCACGGGTCGCCCGGGAATCCTCGCCTTCGAGGGTGGTTACCACGGGCTGACCCTGGGCTCGCTCGCCGCCACCTTCCGCGACGACTTCCGCGCGCCCTTCGAGGCGCACCTGCACGGCGGGGTGCACTTCGCCCACTTTCCGGATGCGCTCGAGTCCGTGGGCTCGGAGGCGGGTGCGCTCGAGCGGAGCCTGTCCCGGGTGGACGCACTCCTCCTGCAGGCCGAGGCCGAGGGAGTCCCGATCGGTGCCGTGCTCGTTGAGCCGATCCAGGGCAGGGCGGGGGTCCGGGTCCCGGTTCCGGGTTTCCTGGCCGGGGTCGCGGAGCGGACCCGGGCGGCCGGCGCGGTTCTCATCTTCGACGAGATCTTCACCGGGTTCGGGCGCACGGGGGACATCTTCGCCTTCGAGGCGGAGCGTGACCGAGGGGGCGATGCCGTGGTCCCCGACCTCCTGTGCGTGGGGAAGGCGCTGGGCGGGGGCCTACCGCTGAGCGCCTGCCTGGGTGCCGAGGCGGTCATGGATGCCTGGCCCGCCTCCACCGGCGAGGCGCTCCACACCTCGACCTTCCTCGGTCACCCGCTGGCGTGCGCGACGGCCCTCGCCTTCCTTGACGTGCTCGAGGACGAGGCGCTGGCGGACCGGGCCGTGGCCACGGGCGCCCGGCTGCGCCGGGGGCTCGAGGAGGCGCTCGGCGGGATGCGGGCAATGCGGGAGATGGGGATCCGGGGGATCCGGGGGCGAGGCCTCTTCCTGGGACTCGTGCTCGACGGCCCCGGGGCGCCCGGGTCGGCGGGGGTGAGGGTCGCGGAGGAAGCGCTCCGGCGCGGGCTCATCGTGCTCCCTGCCGGGCCCTCGGGAGAGGTCGTGGAGCTCTCACCTCCACTGGTTCTGACACCCGGACAGACCGATGCCGCCATCGAACTCCTGGCGGCATCGGTGCTGGCTGTGCTGAGGCCCTGACGGGCGACGGCGGCCCCCGGGGGGCGAAACCGGGCCCGTCAGGCCGTCAGACCGTGACTTCCTCCCCTCCGTCGACGTTGATCACGTTCCCGGTGATCCAGTGCGCGTCGGGAGAGGCGAGCGCCACCGCAGCCGCAGCCACGTCTTCCGGAGTCGTGAGACGTCCCGAGGGGTTCTTTGCCGCGGCCCCGTCGAGGAGGATGTCGTTTCCGGGGATCTTCCGAAGCGCCGGCGTGTCGGTCACGCCCCCACGAAGGGCGTTCACGGTGATCCGCCGCGGCGCGAGCTCCCAGGCCAGCTGCCTGCAGTGGGCCTCGAGCGCGGCCTTCGCCGCGCTGACGGGACCGTAGGAGGGGATCACCCGGTTGGAGCCGGACGAGGTCATGGCGTAGATCCGACCATGCTCCCCCATCATCCCCCGGTTCACGACGGCCTGGGCCCAGTCCACCAGCGAATGGGCCATGACCCGCACGGTCATGTCCATCTGCGCGGGGGTCACGGAATCCTCGCCGACATAGGGGCGAAGGGTGCCGAAGGCCAGCGAGTGCATGATCACACCGATGTCCTCGTCCTCGCCCATCAGGCCGGCCATCTCGTCGAGGGCTGCGGTCATCTTCTCCGGGTCCGCCGCATTCATGTTGAAGAAACGGGCCCGACGTCCCATTCCCTCGAGCTCGGCCTGGAGCTCGGCCACCCGTTCCATGCCGGCCCGACGATCCAGGTGGACCCCGAAGATGTCGTACCCGGCGGCGGCGAAGGCTCGGGCGCATGCCTCCCCGAAACCCGAGGAGGCGCCGAGGATCAGCGCCCAGCGTCCGGCGCCCTTGGATTCGGTCATGTGGAACCTTCCCTCGTACAATGAAGAAGAAGGGCAACGGCGGTCGAATCCGCCGGTTTGCCCCCGAATGCGCGTCTCCCCGGAAACATAGGAAGGCGCTCCCCGCCTCGAAAGCCGTCCCCGCCCCCATGCATCCCCTTCTCCTCCGCATCCTGACAGGGTGGATCGCCCTCGGCGCCCCGGGCCTCTCCGCGGCGGGGGGGCTGGCCTCGCCCTGGGCGGACCCCCCGCACCCACCCGGCCGCGAGGTCTCGACCGCGGCCCCCGGGGCTGCCGACGACACCCCGCTTCCGGTGCTCCTGGTGCCGGGATGGGGGGACTACGCCGCCAGCATGGAACCGCTCCGCCGTCGACTGACCGCGGCCGGATGGCCCGAAAGCCGCGTCTCGGTGCTCTCGTTCCGCGACCCGGTGGGGAGCAACGCCGCCCACGCCGTCGAAATCGACCGGGCGGTGCGGGTCCTTCGCGGGCTGACCGGGGAGCCCCGGGTGGACGTGCTGGCCCACTCCATGGGTGGGCTCGCGACCCGCCAGTTCCTCCTCGACGGCGACGAGGCCCCGAACGTCCGGCGGGCGGTCTTCCTGGGGACTCCCCACCGCGGCACGGTGGTGGCCGTCCTCTCGTGGGGAGAGGGGGGTCGTGACATGGTGCCCGGAAGTCCCTTCCTGAACCGGCTGAATGCGGCGCCTGCGGTGCCGGAAGGGATGCATGCCCTGGCCATCCGCACCCCCGTCGATCTGCGGGTGATCCCCGCCTCGTCGGCGATCCTTCGCGGAGAGGGCGTCGAGAACGTGGAGATCTGCTGCCCCACCCACGCCGGGCTCGTGGACGACGACCGGACCTTCGAGGAGGTTGTCGCCTTCCTGCGCCCCGGGCTGGCCACAGACGCCCCCCTTCCCATCGTCCACCCGGGTGGAAGCTGACCTCCCGGGACCGACGTGCGGGGGGGATTGACCCCCTCTGCGCCCTTGGGTATAGTAGGGGCCCTCGGCTCGCCGAGGCTTTTTTTCGCCCCCATCGTCTAGTGGCCTAGGACACCTGGTTCTCAGCCAGGAAACCGGGGTTCGATTCCCCGTGGGGGTACTTCCAGCGACGCAGGTCGCTTAGCTCAGCTGGTAGAGCGCCACGTTCACATCGTGGATGTCGCAGGTTCGAGTCCTGCAGCGACCATGGAGCCCTCTTCCCGACGCCGACCGGGAAGAGGGCTTCGCACATGCGGGACCGCCACTCGACCGCGGAAAGCGCCATGGCCCGGGAGATCGGAGCGAGCTTCGACCGCCGCTGGCGGCACTACAACGCCCGGACCCACGACCTCGTCGAGCCCCGGCTCCGGGCACTGGGCCTCGCACCGGGAAGTCGCCTGCTCGACGTCGGATGCGGAACGGGGCTCCTGCTCTCGCGCCTGGCCCGTGCCCTCCCCGGCGTGGCCCTCGCCGGGGTGGACCGCGACCGTACCATGCTCGCGCCGGCGCGGAGCCGGCTTCCCGAGGCCGCCCTCCTCCATGCCGCCGCCGGCTCTCTTCCCTTCGCGGACGCGGCCTTCGACGCCGCCGTCACCTCGAGTTCGCTCCACTTCTGGCCGGATCCGGCAGAGGGCCTGCGCGAGCTCCGGAGAGTCCTCCGCCCCGGGGGGCAGCTCGTCCTGCTGGACTGGTCCGCGGACCCCCTTCACATGCGGCTCTTCGAGCGCTGGGTGCGCCTGAGGGACCCTGCGCACAACCGCGTCCTGAGCAAGGCCGAGCTCGAGGCGGTGCTCGAAGGCGCCGGCTTCCGCGGTGTAAGGGTGGACCGGCGCCGGAGCCATGCGCTCTGGGTTCACCTGCTCGCCGAGGCACGCGCCTGAGGGAGTACCGGGCCCGCCTGACGGAGGGAGGCGGGGTCTCAGGGGATGCGAAGGCGAAGCCGCGTACCCCACGGGTCCGATACGACCCCTCCACCATCGGTCCGGTCGATCTCGTGTCCGGCGGCCTCCAGCCGGTCGAGGGCGGCGGCGAGCCCGGCCTCGGAGGGGACCTCCAGTTCCCACGCGAGGAGGCGGGCGTCGGTCGGCCCGGCCGGCGCGGCGCCCCGGGCCCAGGTGTTCACCCCCAGGTGGTGGTGGTACCCCCCGGCCGCGAGGAAGAGGGCGCCGGGGTAGCTCCGCACCATGACGTCGAGGCCCACGGCGTCCGCGTAGAAGGCCTCGGCCCGCGCCAGGTCGCCCACGTGCAGGTGCAGGTGGCCCATCACGGTGCCGGGGGGGATGCCCTCCCAGGGGGTGCCGCCGCCCGCCCGGACCAGGTCGTCCAGGTCCAGGGGGTCGGTGGCCATGGCGAGTTCGCCGGTGGGGGCGCGCTCCCAGGCCTCTCGGGGTCGGTCGGCGTACACCTCGATGCCGAGCCCGTCGGGGTCGTGCAGGTAGATGGCCTCGCTCACCCGGTGGTCGCTGGCGCCGGCCGGCTCGCCGATCCGTGCCAGGTGCGAGACGAAGCGCCCGAGCGCCCCCCGGTCGGGAAGGAGGATCGCGTAGTGGAAGAGGCCGAGGCGGCCGCCGCGGGGCACGGGGCTCGCTCCGGGGTGCTCGAGCAGTCCCAGCAGCGGGCGGCCGTCAGGGGCGCCGAGGCGGGCGCCGGGGGCGTCGGAGCCCGCGCCCGGGTCACCGGACCCGAGGTCGGCGAGCCCAAGGACCCGGTCGTACCAGGCCCGGGAACGACCCAGCTCCGCAACCTGGAGGTGCACCGGACCCGGGCGGGTGTCTGCGGGGAGGAGGTGCCGTTCGGACATGACCCGAGCCTCGTACGCCGGCGGGTCCGGGTCAAGCCTCGGGTTGCCGGGCCGAGCGTGCCGACCGGCGGAGGTTGACGGGGTGGACAATCTCGAAGGGCCGCACGTACTGTGCTGCGACACGGTCTGCGGTGCGCATCGACCGCCGCGAACGAGATCCCCGACACCCCCGCATCCTGAACCCCCGAGGTCCGCATCCGA
>JBJHBX010000164.1:0-6487 GCA_050485725.1 Gemmatimonadales bacterium
CCCTCTGACCGGCGGCGCACCATGACCGACCCCACCGACACGGTCGAATTCCGGGGCCCGGGCGAGCTCCTGGCCTGGCTCGGCATTCTGCCGGTCCGCGGAAGCGGCCGCACCCGGGAAGAGGCCGCAGCCGAGGCCGAGGCGGCGCTTCGCCGCCTCGGCCCCTGGCGCTGGCGCCGGGGGTTCCGGGTGCCGAAGGAGGTGCTCGTGGGGGTGCGGGGCGAGCTCCATCAATGAGGTTCAGGTCGCTGACTACCCGTCGGCTCCCTCGAGAACCGCCCGCTCCCGCCGGCAGGTGCGGAGCAGGAGGACCAGAAGGCCGAGGTTGAGGAGCACGATGAAGCCCAGAAAGGCGAGCACGCCGTTCCCGGTCGACAGGGCACCGATCCACGAGAAGACCCGAACGACCCAGGCGTGCCGGAGCACCTCGGGTGCGTAGGTCACAAGTCCGAACGCCAGCGCGAAGAACGACACGACGATTACGATGAACAGGGTCATGAAGGTCTGCTGCGCCTTCCGGAGCGTGGCCGATCGGAAGGACACCGTGACCGCGACCAACGATGCTGCGGCGACGAACCCGGCGGCCGTGAGGAGCGCGACCCCGGCCGCGCCAGGCGTACCCACCCAGGACGCCCCCGCCACCCAGGCACCGATTCCCGAGCCCGCGAACGCCGCCAGCATCATGACCGAGCCGAAGGCGAGCGCAGCGGCGGCCTTGCCCAGCGCGATCGCGCCTTCGGGAAGGGCCAGGGTGTAGAGCGTCTCGAGGGTGTGGCGATCCCGCTCCCCGGCGAAACCATCGAGTCCGTGCATGACCGACGCGAGCATGCCTAGGGCGGCGAGGACGCCTGCGAGCCTGAGGCTTTCGCCTGCTCCCTGCGTGCCGATCCAGGTCCCGAGCAAGGCGTAGGTGGCGAGGTCGGTGTGCCAGCTCCTGGCGGACCAGGAGCCGCGTGGCTGCCGGATGACTTCCCTCCATTCCTTTCGAAGCACGACCCAGGTGGAATGCATGCGTCAGCTCCCCATCATCCGGAGGTATGCGTCTTCGAGCGACGCACCGTGTTCGCGAACCTCGTCGACCTGCCCGCCCGCGCCGAGCACGGCCTCGAGGACCCTGTTCCGTTCGGTCGAAGGGTCGAGGCGGAGGGTGATGAGATCTTCGCGGCGCTCGAGAAGCGTGACGCCGGGCAGCCCGGCCAGGGCGGCGAAGGTGGCATCTCCAAACCCCCGCCCCCGGTAGCTGAGCTCGAAGGGCCGGCCCATGCGCACCACGTCGTCGGTCTGCCCCTGCGCAACGAGGCGTCCGTTCCGGATCAGCGCCACCCGGTCACAGATCCGCTCGGCCTCGGCCAGGTTGTGCGTCGTCAGGAACACGGTCGTGCCTTCATCGGTCGAGAGCGTCCGGATCGCGGTCCGGAGGTTGACCGCCGCGACCGGGTCGAGTGCGCGGGTCGGTTCGTCCAGGAACACCAGCTCGGGCTCGTGCAGCACGGCCCTGGCCACGCCCAGGCGCTGTTTCATGCCCAGGCTCCAGTTCCGGACCGGCTCATTGCTCCGGTCCACGAGCTCAAAGCGCTCGAGCAGCGCCTGGCTCCTGGCAGCAATGTGTGCGCGCTTCATGCCGTTCGCGCTCCCGAAGAACTCCAGGTTCTCGCGGGCCGAAAGCGCCTCGTAGATCCCGGGCTGGTCGAGGAGCGCACCGGTTCGTGCCCGGAGCGACGGATCCTCCGCGGCCGGGTTCCGGCCGAGGACCCGGACCTCCCCGCCCGTCGGGGCGAGGAGGCCCAGGAGCACCCGGACGGTCGTGGTCTTTCCGGCGCCGTTCGGGCCCAGGAAACCGAACACGCACCCCCGCGGAATCTCGAACGAAATGCCACCAACGGCCACGCGATCGCCGAAGGATCGGCGAAGGTCACGGACCTCGACGGCAGATCCGTCTCCGCCAGACGCACCTCCTCCTGCGCCCCTTCCCGGAGGCCCTCCAGGGGCGATCTCCGGCCTCTGTCGCGACGTGAAGCTCCGCCGCTCCCTGTTCATGGCTCGTCTCCCGTTCCAGGCCCTCGCCAGAATAGCCTCCGGGTCCGGAACCGCAAACCTCTCGCCCTGCCAGCCTATGTCGATCCGTCGGAAGCTCTTCGGGGACTGCGTGCGGTCGCGGGGTTCACTACGGGATTGCGTCTCCCATCGGCTTGTAATATCGTTCACCGCATGAACGATTATCGTTCACATGATGAACGATTGGGGTCCGCGCTCCTGCCGAGGCGGGCGGCGGGGATGCTTGCGCATGCCCTGGAGGCCGTGCCGGTTGCCGTCATCACGGGGGCGCGCCAGACGGGCAAGAGTACGCTGGCAGAAATGCAGGGGGCCGGACGACCCTACCTGACGCTGGACGACTTCGAGGTCCTCGAGCAGGCTCGCGACGCGCCTCTGGACCTGGTTCAGCGCTTTCCGGTGATGACGCTCGATGAGGTTCAGCGCGAGCCCGACCTCCTGCTCGCCATCAAGCGGACGGTGGATGAACAGAGGCCACGCCGGAAGGGGCGCTTCATCCTGACGGGCTCCACCAACCTGCTGCTGATGGAGCGCGTCTCGGAGTCGCTGGCCGGCAGGGCCGTCCACCTGACGCTCTGGCCGCTGACCCGGCGTGAGCGACTGGGGTACGGACGCACGGGGATCTGGTCCGAACTGCTTTCGAAACCGGTGGAAGACTGGTTCGACCTCGTACGGTCGCAGGAGTTGCCCCGGGAGGACTGGCGCGCAGTTGCCCGGTGGGGCGGCCTTCCGCCGGTCGCGCACGATATCGAGTCCGACGAGGCACGGAGGGTGTGGTTTCGCGGATACGTGCAGACCTACCTGGAGCGGGATCTGCGGAACCTGGCGGCGATCGACAACCTCGTGGATTTCCGCCGCGTGATGCGAGGTGCGGCGATGAGGATCGGGGGCATCCTCAACCAGGCCGAACTGGGGCGCGACACGACCGTCAGTCGCCCAACCACGCACCGATACCTGAACCTGCTCGAGACATCCTACCAGATCGTGCGCATCGAGCCGTACTCGGTGAACAGGACCAAGCGGTTGATCAAGTCACCCAAGCTGTACTGGAGCGATACCGGGGTTGCGCTCTCACTGCTGGACGACCAGGAGCCGACCGGAGCGCATCTCGAGAACATGATTCTTGTCGATCTGCTCGCATGGCGCGACTCGATGATCCGCCGCGCCGAGGTCCTGTTCTGGAGAACCACCGAGGGAGAGGAGGTGGATTTCGTCATCGAATCCGGAGACCGCCTCCTTCCGATCGAGGTCAAGGCCACGCGACGGCCGAGCCCGCGCGACGTTCGGCACATCCGCACCTTCCGTGAACAGTACCCCGACAAGTTCGTCGGCGGCCTCCTGCTCCATGACGGCCCGGAGGTGTCCTGGCTGTCCGACCGCGTGCTGGCCGCGCCATGGTGGCGGGTGACCTGAGGAGGGTCAGACGTCGAAGGTGATGCCCTGGGCCAGGGGGAGCTCGGCGCCCCAGTTGATCGTGTTCGTCTGGCGGCGCATGTAGGCCTTCCAGGAATCGGAGCCGGACTCGCGGCCGCCCCCGGTTTCCTTTTCGCCCCCGAAGGCTCCGCCGATCTCGGCGCCGCTCGTGCCGATGTTCACGTTCGCGATGCCGCAGTCCGAGCCCAGGTGCGACAGGAAGGTCTCGGCCTCGCGCACGTTCAGCGTGAAGATCGCCGAGCTGAGCCCCTGGCGCACGCCGTTGTGCTTCGCCAGCGCGCTGTCGGCGGCGTCGGCGAGCTCGCGGTAGCGGATCAGGTAGAGGATCGGGGCGAAGGTCTCCTCCTGCACGATCTCCCAGTGGTTCTCTGCCTCGACAATGGCCGGGCGAACGTGGAACCCGGGACGGTCGTCGAGCACCTCGCCCCCGTACACCACCTTGCCCCCCGCGTGGCGGACCTTCTCGAGGGCGCCCTGCATCGCATCGACCGCGTCCTGGTCGATGAGCGGGCCGACCAACGTGCCTTCTTCGAGCGGGTTTCCGATGCGGATTCCCTCGTAGATGCGCACCAGGCGGTCGCGTACCTCGTCGAAGATGTCCTCGTGCACGATCAGCCGCCGGGTCGATGTGCACCGCTGGCCGGCGGTGCCCACCGCCCCGAAGACGGTGGCCCGGATCGCCATTTCGAGGTCGGCGTTCGGGGTAATGACGATGGCGTTGTTCCCGCCCAGCTCCAGGAGCGAGCGTCCGAGGCGGGCGGCCACCGCCTGCCCCACGGCCCGCCCCATCGGGATCGAGCCGGTGGCCGAGATGAGCGGCAGGCGCGGGTCACGCGTCATCCACTCGCCGACCTCGCGGCCGCCGGTGACCAGGTTGAAGATCCCCTCGGGAAGGCCGTTTCGCTCCAGCACCCGCGCCAGGATCCGCTGCACCGCCACCGAGCAGACCGGGGTCTTCTCGGAGCCCTTCCAGATCACCACGTCGCCGCAGATGGCCGCGATCATCGCGTTCCAGGCGTAGACCGCCACCGGGAAGTTGAAGGCCGAAATGATCCCCACCGGCCCCAGCGGATGCCACTGCTCGTACATGCGGTGGCGGGGGCGCTCGGAGTGCATCGTCAGCCCGTAGAGCATCCGCGACTGCCCCACCGCGAAGTCGCAGATGTCGATCATTTCCTGGACCTCGCCGAGCCCCTCCTGGAAGATCTTCCCCATTTCGTACGAGACGAGCCGCCCGAGCGCGTCCTTGTTCGCCCTCAGCTCATCGCCGATCTGCCGGACGATCTCGCCTCGCTGGGGTGCCGGGACCATGCGCCAGTCGAGGAAGGCGGCCTCGGCGGTCTCTACGACACGGTCGTACTCGGCGCGGGTCGTGGCGGTGACGGCGGCGATGCGCGATCCGTCGACCGGGGTGTGGCTCTCGATGCGCTCCGCATCGCCCGAGTCGAGGAAGCGGGTGCCGGTGGCGGTGCCCGGGTTCAGGTCGGAGAGGCCGAGAGAGGCGAGGAGGTCGTTCATGGTTCGGATGGCGTTCAGGATCGGGATGCGTGGGGCGACCGGTCTGCAGCCGCCGGGGCGACCGGACGCTACAGGGTTCCGGCCAGCAGGGGAAGGTTCTCGCGAAGGATGAGAACGCCGACGACGAGAAGGAGGAGCGCGAAGCAGCGGCGAAGCGTCGCCACCGGGATGCGGCGGTTCAGCCGGACGCCGAGGGGGGCCATGAGCACCGCGCCCGGAATGAGCGCCGCCGCGAGGGGCAGGTGCAGGTAGCCGAGGGCGCCCTCGGGAAGCCCCTCGGCCCCGCGGCCCGCCAGCGCGTACGAGAGGATCCCCGAGGGCGCCGCGAAGGCCACGATCCCGAGCGAGGCCGGGGCGATGCGCCCGAGCTCGAGCCGGACCCAGTGCAGAAGGACGGGGATCGCCACGACGCCACCCCCGATGCCCATGAGCGCCGAGACCAGCCCGATCCCGCCGCCTCCGACGAGGCTCGGCGCCAGGCCGGGGCGGGGGGCGGGGTCCGAAGGCGGAAGCGGGGAGGAGGCGCGCTGCTTCCGGATCGTCTGCCAGGCGGTCAGGAGGAGGAGGGCGCCGAAGCCCACCTTGAGGGCCGGTCCCGGGAGCGCCACCGCGACCCGGGCGCCCACCGGCGCACCGACCACGGCGGCGAGCCCCATGGGCACGATGACCCGGGTGTCGAGGGCGCCGAAGCGCCGGTAGAACCAGAGCCCGGTCAGCGTCGTCGGCAGGACGATGGCGAGGGAGGTCGCGTGGGCCACCGCCGCCTGGTGCTCTGCGCCGACCACGACCCCGCTCCACTCCGGGTTCGAGATCAGCAGGTAGAGGATCGGCACGATGATGACGCCGCCCCCGATGCCCAGGAGCCCCGAGACCAGGCCGACCAGGCATCCGGCGCCCAGGGCAAGGGCGAGAGCGGCAAGGGTCATGGCAGGTGGAGCGGGGGTCGGGTCAGGGAGGCGGCAGGGGGCGGTCGGCGCACCGGGCAGGTGCGTGCGGCCGCGCGCGGCGACGGGCCATGGTAACCCGGCGCGTGCGGCCCGTCCAACCCCCCGGCTTCGCATCGCACGGCTGGAACAATTCGTTCCATCTGACGGGTGCGCGGTGCAGATCGCGCATAGCCTCGGTGGACGCCGGAGGCGGCGCGACCCGGAGGATCCCGAACGAACACGGGGCCAAGGAGAGGCGCATGGAGGAGGGCACGCACGAGGGCACGGAAGATCGCATCGTGGCCACCCACGCCGGGGCCGCGCCCGCCGACGTCTTCGTGGCCTTCCTTCCGCGAAGCCTCCGGCACGTGCTCGAGGCCCGCGACCGGCTGCGGGAGCTCGAAGGGGAGGCCGATACCCCCGCCCTCGGGCGCGTCCTTCCCTTCCTGGCCGGCTTCCGCCTCGAGGACCGGGCCTTCGCGCGCCTCGACTTCACGGTCCCCTCGGCCGGGGGCGAGGGGCGGGACCGCTTCACCCTCGACCACCTGGGTTTTCTC
>JBJHBX010000165.1:0-6457 GCA_050485725.1 Gemmatimonadales bacterium
CCCGTACGCCGGACCGGAAACCGCGGCCCTTTCCACTCAACCTCATCCCCGGGAGCACACCCCCGATGAACGAAGACGCAACATTCTCGCTGGACGCCGCCGTCGAAACCGTCACGACCTTCGGAGCGGAATTCGGACTCAAGGTGCTGGGCGCCCTCGTGCTGATGGTCGTGGGCGCCTGGGTGGCGAAGCGGGTCCGGGTCGGCCTCCAGGGCCAGCTGGGCCGCTCGGGGCTCGACGCCACCCTCGTCCCCTTCGTGGCCGCCATGACCTACTGGGGGCTCATGGCCTTCATCGTGATCGCCGTGATCGGGATCCTGGGCGTGCCCACCGCGCAGTTCGTGGCGGTGATCGGTGCCGCCGGTCTTGCCGTCGGACTGGCGCTCCAGGGCACGCTGTCGAACTTCGCCGCCGGGGTCATGCTCCTGGTCTTCCGCCCCTTCTCGGTGGGTCACTGGGTCGAGGTCGCGGGGACCGCGGGCACCGTGCGCGAGATCAGCGTCTTCAGCACGGTGCTCCACACCGGCGACAACATCCGGGTCACGGTGCCGAACTCCCAGGTCTACGGCCAGACGATCCGGAACTACACGGCGAACCCGACGCGGCGCATCGACCTCGTGGTGGGCGTGGGCTACGGCGACGACCTGGGGGTGGCCCGCGACACCATGCTCCGGGTCCTCACCTCCGACGAGCGTGTCCTCGAGGATCCGGCGCCCAACGTGCAGGTCTCCGACCTCGGCGACTCGTCGGTGGACTTCATCGTCCGCCCCTGGTGCCGGACCGAGGACTACTGGGCGCTCCGATGGGACCTGGTCCGTCGGCTCAAGGAGGAACTCGAGGCGGCGGGGTGCAACATCCCCTTCCCGCAGCGCGACGTGCACCTCTTCCCCGCGGGGGCGGGGGCCGCGCCGGAACCGGCGAAGGACACCGAGGCGGCGTAGTCAGGCCGCGGCGGCACAGGCACACGGAGGGGGGAGGATGCGCACCCGGCGGGCGGGGGCGGCGGGGCGGTGTTTCCCGGCCCCCGCCCCCGGTGGCCGTCAGTTCGGGCCGGGCACCGTGGGGCCGGTGCGGCCGGGCGCCAGCGAGTCCGGCGTCACCCCCTCGGGGGGCATGATGTCGACGGCGGCCCGGTCCAGGCGCCCCGCGTAGCGCTCCACGACCATGCGTTCACCGCGGCGCGCGTAGTCGACGGCCTCGGCCAGGATGCGGGCCGCCTCCTGGGGTGCATGGAAGCCGCGGGAGCCCTCCGAGAAGACGAAGTCGATGCGCCACTGCGAGCTCCGCTGCATCTGGAGGGCTTCGGCCAGCTCCTCGTCCGAGGCCCCGAGGGCGCGGGCGGCGGCGAGCACCGTGATCAGGTCGGTGAGCGCCTCGGCAGAGCGGGAGATCAGCGCGTCGGTCCGGTCCTGGATCCGGTGCACCCGGTCCATCAGCTCCCCCTCGGCGACGGCGTGGCAGACCTGGCAGGCCCGGTTCACGTTCAGGAGCGGGCTCCGGACATGGTGGTCCGACACCTTCCGGGCCCCCTCGCGCTGGTAGGGCATGTGGCAGTCGGTGCAGGAGACGCCGGCGACGGCGTGGGTCCCCTGGCTCCACAGCTCGAACTCCGGGTGCTGGGCCTTCAGCATGCCTCCGCCGGTGGCGGCGTGGGTCCAGTCGGAGAATCCCTTCGCGTCGTAGTAGGCCTCCATCTCCTCGACCAGGAGACCCTGCGCCCAGGGGTAGGTCACGGCCCGGTTGTTGTCGGGGTCGAAGTAGTACTCCACGTGGCACTGGGCGCAGACGAAGGAACGCATCTCCTGCCGCGAGGCGTCGCGGTTCACGTCGTAGTCCGGGATCCCCTCGTGGGCCTTGAGCGCCGTGATTCCCACCTTGAAGGCGGGCCGGGTGACCCGGAGCTCCATCGTCCCGGGGGTGTGGCAGTCGACGCAGCTCACCGGGTGCTCGACCAGCGGATCGCCGAGCTCATCGACGAGGAAGCGGGCCTGCTCCCACGCCATCCCGCTCACCTCGATGAAGCCCGCCATCTCGTCGCCGCCCCCGACGTAGCGGTACAGCGGCATCACCGAGGCATGGCAGTGCAGGCAGGCGCCGGGCTGGGGTCGCTGGATGACCCGCTGGGTGTGGTCCTGGTCGTGCAGGGTGAACGCGTGCCCCCGCGACTCCCGGTAGTCGATGGAGAAGGCGTATCCGGACCACATGCTCCGGAGCCAGGGGTAGCTGTCCAGCTTCTGCACCGGGATCGCGTCGCTCCCGCCGTAGCGGGTCCGCTCCCAGTCGGTGGTCCGGAGGTAGCTCTCGTACTGGCTCGGCCAGTTGATCCCCCAGACCGAGGGGTCGGTGGTGTCCTCGTCCACCGGCACCATCATCTCCCAGGGGGTGCGCGCCTCGCCCTTCCGCTCGCCGATGCTGACCAGGAGCGCGCCCACGAGGACGGCGGCGAGGATTCCCCCCACGAAGACGGCGGCGAGGAGCCCCTTCGAGACGGCGCCGACCCGGCCGAGCCGACCGCTGCCACGCCACCTTCCGTGCAGGCGGGGGCCGAGTCCGGGGTCCAGGGTCCTGCTCGGAGTCGAAACGCCGGAAAGTCGCCGGGGTTCATCGCCAGGCCGCATGCCCCACATCCTTGTGACAGTGGAAACAGGTGGCGCCCCCGCCCTCGATGGGATCGGGGATCGCCTGGTGAACGAGCTCTCCATGGCAGGCCACGCAGTTCGCGTGGACGATGGCCCGGTTCCTGGGCTTGATCCGGATCGGTTCCGGGTGGTTCCGGAAGGTGAAGGCCCAGGAGTGGAAGAAGCCGTTGTCGGCCTTCGAAACCCACTTGTGGATGGGGCCCTCGGGCAGGTGGCAGCTGTTGCAGGTGGCCACCGTGTGATGTGAACTCTTCACCCAGGAGTCGAACTGCTCCTGCATGATGTGGCAGTTCACGCAGGCGGCGGGATCCTCCGACAGGTAGGCCGTGCCCTCGCCGTAGTGGAAGGTGATCCCGCCGAGTCCCAGCACGAGCCCCAGCACGCCTGCCATGGCGAGGGCGAGGAGGGTGCTCTGGCCGGTGCTTCGCGTCATGGGCCGGGGCGCGAGGTTGCGGGTTCGGGGCCGGGCCGCGGGAGGGGCGGGGCCGGAATGGGCCATCCTGCCCCCTTTCCGGCAACCTACCGATCCGGCGCGCGCGGCGCAAAATCGACCGTCTTCCCACCCGCGAGCGGTGCGGCGATGATTCTACTGCCTCCCGCGACCGTGCTCCTCTCCGTCGGGCCGGTTCCTCCGGTGGTCGAGGACCATCCAGCCGATCAGGACGGCCAGCACCACCAGGGTCAGACCGGCCTTGATCGCGGCAAGGGGGATCTCGCCCATCAGCGGAGCCCGCCCCCGCCGGCCGGATCGGCGTCGCTCTCCCCCCCGAGTGCTTCCCGGTCCAGCCGCGTCACGTGCAGGTCCAGGTGGTGGTTCACGCGAAGCCCGAAGTGCCCGTCCACGGCGCGCCCTTCCCGAGAGAAGCTCGCCACCTCGGTCCCGTTCACGAGGTAGGCGACCTCCTGGCCCCGGACCTCGACCCGGAGGAGGTTCGGAACCGAGAGCTGCCCCTCGCCGCGCTCATCCCACCCGGCCACGGCGGCATGCTCGGTCCAGCCGACGATGTCGCGGACCTCGGCCCCGTCGCGCTCGCGGATCATGAAACGCCCGTCCCTTCGCACGAGGAAATAGGTGTAGCGACGCGCCTCGGGGTCGTGGAGCGTGCGCCCCCCGATGAAGATCCCGAACGACTCGCGCCGCTCGCCCGGGTCGAAGAGGTGGATCTCGGACTCCACCGCGAAGTCGCCTTCGGCGCGGTCCCCGTGCCGGTAGAAGATCCCGCTCGGGCCCGTGGTCAGGTGCCATCCCGGGGGCATGTCGACGAAGACGAGCCCCTCGGCCGCCTGGTGGTGGGCGTGCGCGTCGCCGCCGGCGGCCGCGTCGAAGTGGGCCATCCAGCCGTCGGGGAGCCCCTCGGCATGCGCGTGGTGGCCGGCGTGATCCTCCGGCTCCTGGCCCGCGAGCGCCGCCGGGAGCCAGGTGCAGGCGAGAACCACGAAGAGGAAGCGGGCGACGGGTAGCGAGCGAAGGGGCGTCGGATGCATCGGAAGCTCCCCGGTTCGGGGTGGGCGTCATCTCAGGCGCCGGCGGCGGAGCGAGAGACCCGCATTCTACCGGGTGCCCCGCGTCGACGGCCAGGCCTCAGGCGGGCCGGCGGGGCCCAGGCGGAGGTGCGATTCCTACCCCCGGCCGTCCCGGACGGATCCCGGAGGGCCCTGCGACGGACCCGGCCGACCGCCCCGGCCTGGCCCGATGGGTGGCCCCGTTCTTGTAGCGTTCGACACCCGTCACAGGATCGTTTTCGTAGGATCTGCGCCGCTTTTCGGGCGACAGAGGGTCGACGCTCCCACGCCAAGGTGTATCATGGATCCAACGAAGATGCGGTGCCTCCACACCACGGATCTCCTCCCCGCCGCCGCGGCCTGCACCCCGCGATGAGCCGGGTCTTCGGGGAGCCGCCCGTGGGCGGAGCCGGCACCGTCGGGGGCGCCCGGGTGCTCGCGGTGGTCGCCGATGCCGGCGACTGGTCGCTCCGTGCGGTCGGCTCGATGCTCGGCGCCCATGGGTTCGAGGTCATCCCCGCGCAGTCCCCATCCCAGCTCCTGGACCAGGTCGAACGCAGTCACCCGCACCTCATCGTCCTTGGAGGCATGTTCGGCGCGACGCCGGCCGTCGAGGTCCTTCGTCTCCTGCGCGACATGCCGGGCTTCGACCGGGCCACCCCCGTGATCGTCGCATCGGCGGGCATGGTTCCCGAATCGGAGCGGGTCCATCACCTGCGGGCGGGCGCCTGGGAAAGCATCGGCCTTCCCGCCAGCTCCGAGGAGCTGCTTCTCCGGATAAGGCGCTTCGTCGAAGCACGGGTCGTCTCGGACCAGGCGCGCCTCCAGAACCTCCTCGACCCCGCCTCCGGCTTCTACAACCTGAAGGGGTTCCTCCGGCGCGCAGGCGAGGAGGCCGCCGAGGCCTGGCGGGCGCGTCGCCCCCTGGCCTTCGCCGTCTTCCGCCCCGACGCCGAAAGCCGGGCCGTCGTCGAGGCGGATCCCGCGAGTCCTGCGGCGCTGGCCCTCCAGCGGCAGATGATCGACGTGTTCAGGCGCCTGGGCCGCCGATCGGACGTGGTGGGAAGGCGGGGGACCTGCACCTTCCTCGTCGTGGCTCCCTCCACCGACGAGATCGGGGTGAAGCGGATGGCGGAGCGGTTCCTCCTCGAGATGCACCACCTGGAACTTCACGCGGGTCGGGATTCCCCGCTGGAGGTCACGGTTCACGCCGGGTGCCACGCCTCCGGCGGTCCCGCTGCGGGAGGAATGGACCCGTCGGAGCTCCTTTCCCGTGCCGCCGGCGCCCTGGCCTGGCTCGGCCCCGAGGCGCCGCACGGAACGGTCGCCGTGTGGCGGCACGGTTCCCCGGAGGACCGGTCGATCCTCGAGGAGCCCGGCGAGGCCGGAGGCGAGGGGGGGCTGGCGCTCGGCGCCTGACCCCGGTCCGTGCTCCTTCGGACTTCTTGCGCACACATGTTGCACAGGTGCATCGTGGGAGCCTGAAACTCCCGCGACGAAGCCGGTTCGGAGCCGGGTTCGACTGCACCTTTGCGCACGGAGACTCGCATTTTGCCCGATTCAGCCACCGTCCCCGTGGACCAGGGCCTCCCCCTTCCCACCGACCCGGAGCTCGTCGCTTCGGTCGAAGTGCTCATCGTCGATGACGAGCACACGATCCGCGAGAGCTGCGCCACCCTCCTCCGGCAGGCAGGGTACAAGGTCACGGTGGCGACCCGGGGCGAGGACGCCCTCCAGCTGATCCGACGGAAGGAGTTCCACATCATCCTCCTCGATCTCTACATGAAGGAGATCGGAGGCATGGCCCTCCTGAAGGAGATCCAGTCCCGCTCCCCGGGCTCCCTCGTGATCATCATGACGGGGAAGCCCTCTGTGGACTCGTCCATCGAGGCCTTCCGTTCGGGCGCGTGGGACTACCTGTCGAAGCCGTTCTCCGCGATGCAGCTGAGCATCCTGGTGGGGAGGGCCACCCACACGGTCCAGATCGGCCGCGAATCCGACAGCCGGATGTCGGTCGAGCGCGTTTCGGGGAAGGAGGAGGGCGGAACCGTCGTCCTCGGAAACTCCGCGGCGTTCAGGAAGGCCATCGAGCTCGCGAAGAAGGTCGCGCCCACCGACGCCTCGGTCTTCATCACGGGGGGGAGCGGCACCGGAAAGGACCTGGTCGCGCACCTGATCCACGAGCTGAGCCGGAGAAGCAGCCGGGAATTCGTGGCGCTGAACTGCGCGGCCCTCCCGGAGGGGCTGCTCGAGTCCGAGATGTTCGGGCACATGAAGGGCTCCTTCACCGGCGCCACCCACGACAAGCAGGGTCT
>JBJHBX010000166.1:0-6445 GCA_050485725.1 Gemmatimonadales bacterium
GTAGTCGTCGGCGCCGGCGTCCAGCCCCGCCACCACCTCGGGCGTGGAGTCCCGGGCGGTGAGGAGGAGGATGGGAGCCTCCACCCCGTCCTCTCGGAGGGCCCGGGTGATCTCGAGCCCGTTTCGCCCCGGGAGCATGATGTCCAGGACATGCAGGTCATAGGCGTGGATCCGGGCCTTGGCCAGCCCGTCCGATCCCTCCAGGGCGGTGTCCACCGCGTACCCCTCCTCCCGGAAGGCTCGTTCAAGGAAGCGGCAGACCTTGCGGTCGTCTTCGACGATGAGAATGCGCATGGGGTCGTGTCCGGCACGGGAGCGACCACGAGGGCGACGGGGCTCGGAGATGAGGAATGCTGCCTTCCCGGGGGCTCTGCGGCAATCCGGGGCGGCCGAACTCCACGCCCGCTCGAAACCGACCCCGGTGCATCCATCCCTGCATCAACCGGTGCACGAGCAGCCCCGATTCGTTGCTCGGGCAACTCCCCGCGAGGCTGGAGCGGATTCCGGGTTCGCCGCGTCAATGCTGGACTCTGCGGGAGTCCGGGTGGAGGGGGCCGAATGCAGCCGGGGACGCCCGGGGACGCAAGAGGCTCCGGGCCCTCAGAACCGGACCGGAACGGCGATCCCCCCGTGGGCACCCCAGTGCCCGGCGTTCCGCCCACTGCTGAAGTGGGCTCCCAGGACGAGCGCGGTCGGGCCCGCCGTCACGGCCACGCCGGCGCTCGCGGTGCCTCCGAGGCCGGTCTCGCTCGAGGACGTCGCTGCCAGGCGGCCGGGCTCGTAACGCTCCACCCTGAGTCCGAGTCCCGCTCGAACG
Source organism: Gemmatimonadales bacterium (assembly GCA_050485725.1). Lineage (GTDB taxonomy): Bacteria > Gemmatimonadota > Gemmatimonadetes > Longimicrobiales > Gaopeijiaceae > SKNW01. Next base: position 818 of record JBJHBX010000166.1, read on the forward strand.
AAAGGCGTGACCCGGCGTGGGGCGAGCCCGGTGTACGCGTAGCCCAGGTCGGCCGTCACCATGGTGGTCTGGGATTCCTCGTCGAACCCGCCCTCGTACCCGACCCGCGCGTGGCTGGCGGTGACACCCAGGGAGATCCCCGCGTCGCCGAGCGGAACGTCGAACCCCCCGAAGGCCATCCACCCCGGGTCGGTCAACACCGAAAGGTCCCCCGTTCCCACGGCGACACCGGCCCCGAAGAAGGGAACGAGCTGCGGCCGGGTATCGACGGGCGACGGTCGGACGGGCTCCTGAGCCAGCCCATCCATCGGCATCACGAACAGTGCAATGGCTGTCACGAAAAGGGCGGCTGGCTCGTAATGGAAGAGACGCATGAGGAAGCGGGCTCCGTTCACTGGGGCGAGGGGAAGAGGATTGCGGCCCCCGCGGCCGCTCCACTGGACCGATCAATCACTAGTTCCTACGTTCAGCATATCGACCGAGCTCCGCAAGTTGTGACACCCAGGCGGGACGAGCGGATTGGGCTGGAGCCCTGACCCGGACCGGTCCATCCATCCATTCAGGCGAATTCAGCCATTGCCCAGGCGAACCATGAACCGACCTTCGACGATTCTCCTGCGAACCGCTCCCCTCGGGGCGCTCCTGGCGCTGGCCGCCTGCGACGAGGTCATGGCGCCCTCGCCGCGGCTTTCCCTGTCGGAGGCCACCGTCGAATTCCGGGCCGTTCGGGGTACGGAGGACCCGGTGGCACGGACCATCTCGGTCCAGAACGCCGGAGGGGGGCGGCTCGGACCGGTCAGCTGCCCGCAGGAGCCTGCCGAATGGCTCACCTGCTCCGTGGCCAACGGTTCCATGGTGACGCTGACGGCGAACCCCGTCGGTCTCGATGGGGATCCGTCTCCGGTCACCGTTCCCCTGAGCGCCCCCGGTGGAACCGCCCAGGTGGAGGTCCGCTTCGTCATCGACCAGCCGGTGCTGGCGGTCAGCCCCGGGACCCTGACCTTCACCGCGGCCGAGGGGGAGACCGAAGTCACCCCGTCTGCTGCCACGATCACCGTCTCGAACACCGGCGCAGGCACGGTGGCGAACCTGGGCACCCTTGAGTGCGCTCCAACGGAGACCACTTCGAACGTGATCTGCGCCGTGAACCCGGGGGTGGGCACGATCACCGTGGCGGCCAGCGCCGCGGGGCTCCCGCCGGGCAACCGGGTCTTCACCCTCCGCGTGTCGGCGGAGCACAGCCAGGTCGAGCAGGACGTGGTCGTCACCGTGGCCGTCGCGCCGGGGCCACGGATCGGCCTGTCGCGGGAGTTCGTCCAGTTCGAGGCGGTCCGCGGGGGCGCCGTCCCGTCGGCCCAGACCGTTACCGTTTCCAACACCGGAGACGGAACCCTGGGCACGCTGAGCTGTCCCGCTTCGCCGGCGGGCTGGCTCACCTGCGCCATTTCGGGTAGCACGGTCACCCTGTCCGTGAACCAGTCCGGGCTCACCCAGGATCCGGCGCCCGTCCAGGTGCCCATCAGCGCCGCCGGGGCCCTGAACTCTCCGAGGAACGTGGAGGTGTCCCTCCGGCTCCAGCAGCCGGTCCTGGCCCTCAGCCGCGGTTCCCTCTCCTTCACGGCGGCCCCGGGTGATTCCCTGGCGTCTCCGGCCAGTGACACCCTCACGGCCCTGAACACCGGCGCCGGGGGTGGTGCCGCACTCGGCGCCCTGGCGTGCAGCGTGCCGGCGGGCTCTCCTGTGGCCTGCTCCCTCGATCAGGCTTCGCGTGTCATCCAGGTCAGCGTGAACCCCTTCGGAGTGGCACCAGGGCAGCACGTGTTCCCGGTCGAGATCACGGCCGCGAACAGCGACGTCACCCGGACCCTCAACGTTCAGCTCCAGGTGGGCAACCCGCCCACCCTGGTCCTGTCGCCCTCGGTGAGGCACTTCAGCGCGGTCCGCGGGAGCACGACCCCCCTGACGCAGTCGGTGACCGTTTCGAACGCGGGCACCGGGTCACTGGGAACGATTACCTGTCCGGCGGACCCCGAGAGCTGGCTTTCGTGCGCGGTCGTCGACTCCACCCAGATCACCCTTGCCGCGGACCCCTCGGGGCTCACCTCCAGCCCGGCGGCCGCCTCCGTCCCGGTGACGGCCTCCGGGGACGCAGGATCCCCCCGGAACATCGAGGTGACCTTCGCGATCCAGCAGCCCATCCTGACGCTGAGCGCCACCGGGGCCGAGTTCACCGATGCAGGGGGTGGCACCACGACCCCCGCCTCGGTCGTGATCACCGCTTCCAACACGGGGGCGGGGACGCTCGAGAGCCTGGGCGACCTGACCTGCACGGTGGCGGCCCCCGCCGCCTGTTCGGTGGACCCGGGCACCGGTGAGCTCACCTTCGTCTTCGATCCGACGGGGCTGGCATCGGGCACGCACGTACGCATCGCCACCGTGACGGCCCCCAACGCGGGGAACGGAAGTCGCACGGTGACGCTGGTGCTGACCGTTCCCTGACCCGGCCGCGACGCGGGATCGGTGCAGCCACCGCTTCCCTCCACCGGCGCGGCCCGCGTGGCCCGTCTCCCGGTGTAGAGGGGAACACGGCTCGAGGGGAAGGCTGGGAGGGGAGAGGGGATCCGCGACAGGGGGTGAAGGGTTTCATTCCCTCCCCCGTCCGGCTCGCGCTCCCCACCCCTCCAGCCAAGGAAGCCATGATGCAAACGATCTCTCGAATCACGCGCGCCGGAACCCACCGCGCGCTCGGCGCCCTGGTCTTCGTCGCGGCCACGGCCATTCTTTCGCCCACCACTGCCTCTGCCCAGTCGCCGGTCTCGCCCGGTACCCTCTCGGTCTCCCTCGGACTGGACAGCTCACCGGTGGCAGGGATCTGGTTCACCGCCACGAACCACACGAGGATCGGGCTGATGGGAACCCTTGATCGCCGGAATCGGGAGGTGGATGGCCCCGGGGGTACCTCCGAAACCGACACCTGGACCGCGTATTCCGCCGGCCCGGCCCTCAAGTGGTACCTCTCGGGGAACCAGCAGCGTGTGGCTCCCTTCTGGTACGTGGCCGGAACCGCCGGGGTGGAAGATCCTCCCAGCGAGGTCCGCACCACGCGTTTCACCGGAGATCTCGGCTTCGGTGCGGACTGGTTCGTGGTTCCACAGATGAGCCTCGGCGGCACCACCGGGCTGTCGTGGAGCCGGGCACGCACCTCGAACGGCGATGCTACCGTGACGGACTCGAGGCTGCGATCACTGACCGTGGGACTCCAGATGCACCTCTACTTCTGACACCTCCGATCCCTTCCCCGGAAGGGCCCGAGACGTTCCCGAGACGAACTGGAGACATCTTCCGGACGGCTCGCTGCGAGGGTGGGGACGTGCTCCACGGGGAGCCGTGGACACGGCCCCACCCACCGGCCGAACCAGAGGAGGCGGTCCCATGTCGAAGAAGAGTCCTCGGATCGAGGATTCAGCGTCGGGAGCCTCCCCGACGCGGGTGACCCAGCGGCGTGCGCTGGGCCTCCTCCGCGGGATCCTGGGCACGCGGATCCGCAGTGGCCCCGAGCTCCGCCCCGAAACGGTCCTGTCGGAGCTCTCGCTCTCGCAGCGGGATTTCCGTTCCCTGGTCTCGGGCCTTCGCGATGCGCTGGGAGAGGGCGTGGACACGATCGAGCCCTGGGAGGTGACCACCGTCCAGGAGCTCGTGGAGCTGGCGAACGAGATGGCGTCGGCCGAGGTCATTTCCGGAAGCGGAGGGGGCGGGAGTCGAGCGGCCCCCGCGGCCGCTGTCGGAGAGCCGGCAGCCCGTCCGACCGTGGCGGTACGCCCGGGAGGCGGGTCCGGCCCGCGCACCCGGGGGGCCCGCCCCCCGGTCCGGACCTCTGGCCACCGCCCCCAGCCCCGTCCGCCATCGAAGGGCGGTGCCATCACGACCCGCCCCCCTGTGACCGTCCGACGGACAGGCCGGCCCACGCCGTCGGAGCACGTGGTACTTCGACACCCTCCCTGGGAGGTGGACCCCTCCGCCGCTCGATTCCGCACGCAGCGGCGGGCCGCCGGGAGCTGCACGGGTCGGAATTTCGAACGGGCCCGGGACGCGTTTTTCCACGCCTTCGAACTCTGCAGCACCGCCCGCCACGAGCTTCGCTGGCTCGAGGCACGTCGCGACCGGCAGGCCGGGCTCTGGAACGCCTTCCACGGGCGCCGCGAAGCGTCGCTCGGCTTCTGGTTCGGTGAGACGGTCCCGACCCGAGGCAACCTGTCGTACACCATAAGGCGGATCTCGACCGTTCTCGCGGCGTGGAATCGTGCCTTCGAGGTGGGCTTCCGGGGCAACCGCCCCGTCTTCCTCCGGTGCAAGGTGGCCGAGCCCCTGGCGGGGAACCCTGCAGCCCGGCACGTCGCCCGGAACACCATCGAGCTCATGCCCCGGTTTTTCCGACAGGCCATCGGGGAGCGGCGGTCGATCACCATGCTCCACGAGATGGGGCACTGGTGCATCGGAGCCACCAAGCCCCGGGATGAACGCAACTCATTGTGCAGCGGGGGCTGGAACCGGAACGAGAACATGTGCTACCGGCAGGGAGGGGCCATCGACGGTCCGGACGACGTCTTCACCGGGGGGAACCCCCGGGCACTGGCCCTGGCCTACGACGGTGGGAACGCGAAGGCGAAAACGGTGGCACTGAACAACATCGACAACTACGTCTCGTACATGTGGAACCGGTTCGTGGACCGGGGCCATTCGGTGCTGGACATCATGGAGTCCGCGAGTCCGCCGAAACCCGCGAAACCCGCCTCAACGACGGGACCCCGGAGCAAGCCCGTGCCCGGCTGACGGGTCCGCTGCCGGTGGGCCGGGTACGGCGCTACGGCGTGGGCGAGGGCGGACCCAGGTGGAAGACGAGCCGGTAGGCCGGGCGCCCACCCCGGTCGAGGTAGTAGTGGAAGATGTCGTGCTCCCGGTCGAGCCTGAGTCGCCAGACCCGTTGCTCTGCCAAGGGTGTCTCCCCGGTGGCGCGGAAGTCGGGGAAGTGCTGGAAGGTCGGGGAGCCCTCGTTCGAAGCCGTTCCCCCGAATCCCGAGCTCTCGTATTCGGTGCCGTCGGGGCGGAGATGCTCATGGATGAAGCTCAGCCCCTCCTGGCCCATCCGCAGGATCCACGTTCGCGAGGCGTCGTCGCCGACCACGAAGGGGATGCGAAGCTCGTCCTCGTCGCACGTCTCGACGGTGAAGAGGAGGCGGGCGGGCTCGAAGGTGGTGTCGTTATCGGGGGCGAGGATCGTCCGGCCGCCGAAGGTCTGGCCACAGAGGTCCCTCATGGCGTCGAAGAAGGCCCGCTGCGCCGCCTCCGGTGCCATGGCCACTGTCTGCGGCGGGTCCCCGGGGGGCGCGCACGCCTGCGTCAGCAACAGGAGGAGGCCGATGGGAAAAACGGATCGGCGCCTGGCGATGCACATGGAGACCCGCGTGTGAGGGTGGTCGTCACGGGAGGCGTCAGCTTCCCGGCCCTGCACGGGTCGCACCCGAAGGTGCACCCCGGGCCGGAGGTGACGGTGGAGGCTCAAGGTGGTGGGGATGGTCCGGTCCTGCAACCGGGCGAGCCGCGCCGCGCGGGGGCACATCAAGCGGGATC
>JBJHBX010000167.1:0-2298 GCA_050485725.1 Gemmatimonadales bacterium
CCGCTTCCTCGAGTGGACCGGGATCTTCGCCGGACGCTCGAACCCGGCCACCCAGGTCGTGGACGGACCCATCGACGTCGAGGCCCGCTTCGAGGTCATCTTCGGCTTCGAGAGCCCCGTGCACGCGATCAGCCTCGAGGCGGCCCGCCCCATGGAACTGATCCTCCTGGTCACCGATGCGAACTTCCCCATCCGCTGGGACGTGGTGGAGGGGGCGCTTCCCCGGGGGCTCGAGCTGATCCCCAGCGGGGGGAACATCCGCGGGTCGGCCCTCGAGGCCGGCACCTTCGAGGTCACGGTCCGGGCCAGGGACGGCCTGGGGCTCGAGGCCGACGCGGTCGTGACCCTCGAGGTGGCGCCCCCCGACTTCAGCGTCTCCGAGCTGCTGGCCCCCTGGATGGGCACGGGAAGCGGCCCGCAGGGTGCCCGTCGCGACTTCCTCGACTGGAACGGGAACCGCGACGGCTTCTATGACCTGGGCGACCTGCGCATGCACATCGCACGCTTCGGGCGCCCCCCCGCCGGCTCCGCCGGGGCGATCTCGCCCGCGGAAGAGCGGCTCCTGGAGCTGGTCGTGCCCCTCGGACGCATGGGGGGAGCGCCCCCCGCCGGGAGTGGCGGTCGATGACGCGCCTCACGGGTGGGAGAGGCGCCGCACTCCTGGTGGCGGTCATGATCGTCGCGCTGGCCGGATGCGAGCAGGGACCCTCGGGACCGGGGTACTGGGAGGCGGTGGTCGAGGGTCCTTCCCCGGTGGGCGCCGTCTTCCTGGCCGTTTCGGGAAGGGGGATCGAGGCCGTCGAAGGGGCGGCAGGAACGGAGGTATTCACCCATGCCGCCGAAGGGGAGAATTCGGTGCGGGTGGTGGCACTCGCCCCGCTGGAGCCGGAGCCGCTCCAGTTCCGGGTGCGGGTGCGGGACCGGGGTGACGGGCCCCCGACGGTCTCCATCGTCGAGCTCTTCGGCCGCGACAACCTGCGGATCACGGGCACCGACGGCTACCGGGTCGACTTCAGGCGCTGAAGCCGGGGGGGCGCCCGCCTTGATTTCGCCCCCTGCGGTCCCGAGTTTACGCGGATCCCCCGCGTTCAGGACCCGTCCACGGAGCGAAGCCCATGACCACCGCCGCCTGGATCACGATGCTCGTCATCGTGGGCTTCGTCTGGGGGGGCTTCGCCCTCGCCCTCCGCACCGCGATTCGCAGCGAGGCGGCCAAGGGGGACGGGGGGGAGTGATCGCCGGATCCGGCGGGCCCGGGAGCTGCGGCTCCCGACACGGTCCGCCGGCCCGTTCCGCCCGCCGCCCCGGCCCTGCCGGGACGACGGGCTTTTCCACGCAGGCGGACCCGGCGCCGGGCCGCCACCCGGAAGGTGAAACGACGTGCCACGACGCGACGATCTCGAATCGATCCTGATCCTGGGCTCGGGCCCCATCATCATCGGCCAGGCCTGCGAGTTCGACTACTCGGGGACCCAGGCGGTCCGTGCGCTGAAGGAGGAGGGGTACCGGGTCATCCTGGTGAACTCCAACCCGGCCACGATCATGACCGATCCGGGGCTCGCGGACCAGACCTACATCGAGCCGCTGACCGCCGAATGGGTCACCCACGTCGTCGAGAAGGAACGGCCCGACGCGATCCTTCCGACCATGGGGGGGCAGACGGCGCTCACGATCGCCATGGAGCTCCACGAGAACGGCACCCTCGAGAAGTTCGGCGTCGAGCTGATCGGGGCCAACGCGCGCTCCATCGAGATGGCCGAGGACCGGGAGGCTTTCGCCGAGGCCATGGCCCGCATCGGGCTGGCGGTCCCCACCGGCGGGTTCGCGCACTCCCTCGACGAGGCCCTGGCCATCGTCGAGGAGACGGGGTACCCGGCCATCATCCGCCCTTCCTTCACGATGGGTGGGACCGGGGGCGGCATTGCCTACAACCGCCAGGAGTTCGAGGCCGCGGTGAAGCGGGGGCTCGACGCCTCGCCCACCACCGAGGTGCTGATCGACCGCTCGGTCATCGGGTGGAAGGAGTACGAGCTCGAGGTGGTCCGCGACGGCGATGACAACGTCATCATCGTCTGCTCCATCGAGAACTTCGATCCGATGGGGGTGCACACCGGGGACTCCATTACCGTGGCGCCGGCCCAGACGCTCACCGATGTCGAGTACCAGGAGATGCGCGATGCCGCCATCGCGATCATCCGCGAGATCGGCGTCGAGGCCGGCGGCTGCAACATCCAGTTCGCCGTGAGCCCCGACACCGGTGAACTTCTCGTGATCGAGATGAATCCGCGGGTGTCCCGG